>NZ_JBFTSN010000422.1:0-5410 GCF_056400045.1 Paenibacillus sp. 01L418 | reverse complement strand
AATCTGACGATAGCCTGGCAGACGTTCTGGTGCAGGTTTCTTCGCATCCGTAATTGTATCACCGACACGCGTGTCCTTCACGTTCTTGATGCCCGCAACGACAAAACCAACATCACCAACCGCAAGCTCCTTCACGATCGCCATGTTCGGCATGAATGCCCCAACCTCGATGACCTCGAATTCTGCTCCCGTTGCCATAAACTTAATTTTATTGCCTGCTTTGATGCTTCCATCCATAACCCGTACATAAACGATAACGCCTTTGTATGGATCATAATGGGAGTCAAAAATAAGCGCTTTAAGCGGCTGATCTGGATCTCCTTCTGGTGAAGGCATCTTCGTAACAACCTGCTCCAGTATTTCCTTAATGCCGATTCCCGCTTTTGCGGAAGCAAGTACCGCGTCGCTGGCGTCTAATCCAATGACATCTTCGATTTCCTGCTTTACCCGTTCAGGCTCCGCACTTGGCAAATCGATCTTGTTAATAACAGGTACGATCTCCAAATTGTTGTCTAACGCCAAGTATACGTTAGCCAGCGTTTGCGCTTCAATGCCTTGCGCAGCGTCAACAACGAGCAAAGCACCTTCACAAGCAGCGAGACTGCGTGAAACCTCGTATGTAAAGTCGACGTGTCCAGGCGTGTCAATCAGATTGAGTATATACTCGATCCCGTCATCTGCCTTATATGCCAAGCGTACCGCTTGCAGCTTGATGGTAATTCCGCGTTCCCGCTCCAAATCCATTTTGTCAAGAACCTGCTCTTGCATCTCGCGAGATGTCAAAGCGCCGGTAAATTCTAAGATCCGGTCAGCAAGCGTAGACTTTCCGTGGTCTATATGCGCGATAATGGAAAAATTCCTAATTCTCTTTTGTCGGTCACGTACGTCAGTCATGCCTAACCCCCACAATTTCCAATAATGCTAATCATTCCTCCTATTATATCAGTTAAGGGGAAGACCAGCAATGTTCATTATCACTTCGTCAGCCCATCGAATATAGATACGACCATTCGAATGCCTTCACTTGACATATTTTGCAGCAAACCAGAGGTTGAATCTGCGATCTTATTTACTGCCGGCTGGTCACTCTTAAGCGGAAGACCAGGCATCCTTTCATTTTCGGCAGGAAAGGTTTCGGCCGTTTCTCCTGTGGTTTCGTCATCATATGCAGCAAGTCGCTTTAGTTCTTTAAGCTCCTGCTCAAGCTGGGCAATCTTTTGCTGCTGTTCCTTCTGAAAATCATTAACTGGCTGCACATTCTGCTCTGTCTGCAGAATCTCTGTGTACCCGCTTGAGCCTTCTATAGGTCCATATATACGCTCGATGCCCGAAGAGGACATATCAATGCCATACATGATGATTATCGCCAAAGCACCGCCCAGCACCGTCCATTTTAGCGCATTTCGTTTCACTTATTCTTCGCCCCCTCCTACTTTTTTGTTGATGCCTTCTCGTCTGCCCAGTAAATTTCGGAAATAACTGCTGCTAGCGCATCCGCTGTTCGATAGGACTCTTCGAGGGTGTTGTCTACGCCCCCTACTTCTATAAGGACATTATCCTCAGCTAGCGATTGATTGTATTCRGCATTGCCTGATGAGGCTGTTTTGCCCCAAATTCCGCGAGAGATGCCTGGATATTTTTTTTCGAGCGCTTCATGAATTTTTGTCGCAAAGGCTTCATTTTTTTCCCAATTGGGATTTTTATGGCCGATAATGAAATAAACCTGCGCATAGCTTTTGCCATCAATATCGATGGTCGTTTCTTTCCGCCTCTGCGAGTCCCGGTGAAGATCGAAGAAAAACTTCAAATCCTTGCTGCTGGCAATGGCTTCTTTCACCGTTTTCATCGAATATTTATAGGAATAGTTCCAATCATAACCTTTAATCGCCGTTGGATAATCGGTGTTCGAGTGCTGTGCGCCTACACCCTTCTCCTCCAGCTTCTGGGCAAGTCGTTTGCCAACCAGTGTAATATTTTTTGTACTAGAATTCGGATCTTTCTTCTTGTCTGTCAGCTCAGGGTACCAGGATTCGCGATTATGCGAGTGATAGATAAAAGCCACTTTTTTTCCGCCAGTCGTAGGTTTCGCCGGCTCCCCGTTATCACCTTCGCCAGTTCCTGAAGATGGCTTGTCTGTCTGTACCGGCAGCGGCTCCTCCTCATTTCCTTCTGTCGTCCCATTATTCGATACATCTGTTCCTGTATCCTCATGCAATTCGCCAAGCGGATCATATGTAATCGGTGCATTATCTTCCGGCCCCACCGCTGTATCCGTACCGATGCCTTTGCGTATTAAGTAAGCATCATTAACCCCCATGCCAGGCAGCTCGCCTGCAAGCAGGCTTTTGGGATCGTTAGGATTAATATCTGTTAAAGCTCTCATAAGAAACGCGCTAATTTGCTTTGATGTAAACGTATCTGTCTCTCGACTGCTTTGAAATGCAGGCATCTCCATCTCTAGCATATCCCCAAAAAAACCGCTCGATACAGCAGCAGCAAAACCTTTCATTGAATTTACAGGCGAAGCTGTCGTTTGCTGATGCRCCATACCCGCTGCTCCTAACAAAATAAAAAATACCATTGAGCAAAATGAGAGCAACGCGAATGTACGTCCCGTTACTAGCAATTGTCTCACTCGTCTACTTTCCTTCCCTATATCAAGCAGCATAATTTTTCTTTTCATTGGTTTATTACCTCCCGCTTCATAGTGCTAGCCCATTAGTCACTACTAAACTATGAGAGTGATAGAGTTCATAGAACCAAATCTATGTGGAATAATTAGCGTTGATAGAGTTATAGGGATACAAAATAGCGAATCGCGCAAAAAAAAGAAGCTGTCCAAAGGTTATGCCTTTAGAAAGCTTCCTTCTTAATTATCCTAGGAATTTAATGCGTATACGCCGCAACATTGCTTGAATCAACCGCTTCGTGCAGCGATGCATTTAGCCCGCTTGCTATAATGTTGGCGATATCCTCTATAAATTCATCAATTTCCTTTGGCGTAACCAGCAGATCATGGCCAAGCGGACTGAGCACTTCCCTGACAAGCTGCAGCCTCTCGTTTTCTTCCATCTGATTTACCAAACCTAAAATTTGATCCGAGTTTGCGCTTTGTTTCTTAAAATGACTGCTCATCATCTCAAGTGTGTTGTTGACGATGGTCGAAGCATAAACAACGGTAGGCACTCCGATCGCAATGACCGGGACACCTAAAATTTCTTTTGTAAGCCCTTTTCGTTTATTCCCGATGCCAGAGCCTGGATGAATGCCTGTATCTGCAATTTGGATCGTTGTATTCACTCTCTCTAATGCTTTAGATGCCAATGCATCAATCGCAATGACGAGTTCCGGACTCGTCTTCTCAACGATACCTTGAACGATTTCACTGGATTCTATACCCGTTATGCCAAGCACTCCAGGCGCTACCGCACTTACCGCGCGATAACCAGGCGCCACTTGATCAGGCATCAGCTCGAAAAAATGGCGAGTGACCATTACATTCTCAACAACAATTGGACCAAGCGCATCAGGCGTAACATTCCAATTGCCTAAACCTACAATTAGAACTCGCGCTGTTTTACTTATGGACAACCGTTCAAGGAAAGCTTCAAAATGTTTGGCAAACTGTGTCGCCACCCTATCCTGCAGTCCCGTATCCCCTTTTCGCAGCTCCGGAACCTCAATCGTCACATAATGCCCTTGCATTTTGCCAATGGCCTGAGCGCCTTGTTCGTTTTGAACATGCAACTGCGTAATCGTTATTCCTTCATCTTCAGAAGTTTCGGATTGTATGCCTGGTATAGGCCCGCCGCTTGGCGCCTCTGCCATCTCCTTCGCTTCAAGCGCCAAGTCTGTTCTAACATTATATTTTTGCAAATCAAGTTCGTTCTCCATTGCTCATTCTCCCTTCAAACACCAGTTCTGATGTTATTGTTTGCAGATGGATTATTTTCATACTCGTAGATGAGCCTTCATCCTTACGGAATACAGTTTTTATAAGGAGCTTCCTGCTATTGCTTTTTGAGGAGTGGCATGATAATATACTTTAAGTTGTGTTGTCTAGGTTTATGATGTAGATAAACCGTTGTAAACAGTTTAGGAGGTGAATTCCATGCCAAATATTAAATCCGCGATTAAACGCGTTAAAACAAGTGAAAAGCGTCGTGCTTTGAATGCATCCCAAAAATCCGCACTTCGTTCGGCCGTTAAATCTGCTGACCAAGCTATCGCTGGCACTGATGTAGATGCTGCTAAAGCAGCTCTTATCGCTGCAACGAAAAAGTTGGACAAAGCAGCAACTAAAGGCCTGATTCATAAAAATGCGGCTTCCCGCAAAAAATCTCGTCTTGCTAAACGTCTGAATGCCCTTTCGGCTCAAGCCTAAGCAAGATAACCGCTCATACGAATGACGTTGTCCATCTGGTCAACTGAAATTCGTTTAGCACAACAAAAAAAGCTTCACTGCTCTTATCGAGCGGTGAAGCTTTTTTGTTGTTCCATGCTGCTTATCAGCTTTTCACATAAAAAAAAGGCAATGGAAAGAACGCTATGCGCCCTTCTCCATGCCAAGTGAAAGCAAATACAGCTCTAAACCGAGCGTTTTATCAATTGCTCCGGTTTTCATTTTATAATCGAGATCTGCAAGTGAAGCCAGCAGCCTGCCAAGTCTAGCCACTTGAAATTTCCGGCTTTTCTCCGCGGCAAGCTTGACTGCGTATGGATGCAAGCCTAATTGGCCAGCCATTTGCTGAGGGGAATAGTGATGCTGCTCCAGCTCTTTGATTTGCAGCATGATTCTTAATTGCCTAGCGATAAGAGCGGCGATCTTGATTGGTTCTTCACGACGAACCAGCAATTCTCTGTATAGACGAATAGCCTTGTCAATGCGAAGCTCAGCGATCGCATCCACAAGCGCAAATACGTCCTCCTCAACTGTTGCTGCAGTTAGCATAGATGCCGTCTCTACATCAATGACACCGCCTGTTCCCGCGTGCAAGCACAGCTTGTCCACTTCCTGCGACAATTGCTGCATATTCGCTCCAGCGCGTGATAGGAGCAGCTCAGCCGCATCTGAAGACAAGGTTCTTTGCTGATCTGTTGCCCGCTTAATCATCCATTGCTTAAGCTGAGCCGCATCGAGTTCAGGGAACGGAACTAAGGAATGACGATCCTTTAACGTTTTTACAAGCTTTCGACGTTCATCCAGCTTCTCTGATTGGACAGAAATAACGATAATGGATGTCTCTGAAGGATACTCCATATACTGAATCAGCTTCTCAGGACGATGCTCAAGCTTTCCGCCTTCCTTGCCTCCAGCACACAGCACAGTCGCATCTCGTATCAAAATCAGCTTCCGCTGCACAAAAAAAGGCGATGTTTCCGCTTCAAGAACCGCTTCTTCAATCGAGGT
>NZ_JBFTSN010000421.1:0-5461 GCF_056400045.1 Paenibacillus sp. 01L418 | reverse complement strand
CGTCTTATCCGACGCTTCATTCAGCTTGCCAGACAACTCCTGAGTGCCATCCTCCAATTTCAACAAACCTGAAGCTACTTGCTGCGCACCATCCTCCAGCTCTACTGAACCATTAACGAATGGCGTAATGCTTGAGGACAATTGTGAAAGTCCAGACGTAAGCGTTGCTGCCCCGCTGTTCAGCTGTTTGGCACCTGCTGCAAGCTTTGTTCCGCCGGCACTTGCTTCAGCAAGCTTCGAGCCAAACTGATTCATGCCGGTTGAAAATTTCTTCGCACCAGCGACTACTTGCTCTGCGCCTGCACCAAGCTGCTTGCCGCCGGCCGCTGCTTCCTCGACCTTCTTATCGAAGGTTCCTAGTCCATCAGATACTTTGACTAGGCCGTCGCTCAGCTTAGACGCCCCGTCTCTCAGCTGCTTCTGTCCTTCTGAAGACTTCTCCAGACCCGCAGCAAGCTCTCGGCTCGCTTTGAGCAAAGACGCAAAGCTTTCGCTCTCCGCCAGCTCGGGGTTCGCCTGACCCAGCTGCGCCAGCCCATTCGCCAGCTGTGACGCTCCTGCCTTCAGCTGCTCCTCGCCCGCAGCTGATTCCTTAAGACCGCCCGCCAGCTGCCCTGCAGCCTGCTGCGCGTCCGACGCGCCTCCCGCCAGCTGTCCGCTCGCTCCGGCTAATTGCGACAAGCCGTCGCTAAGCTTCACCGCTCCGGCTCCAAGCGAGCCTGCGCCTTCACCGAGCGATGCCGCTCCCGCGCCAAGCTCCTTCTGCGCTGCCAGCAGCTGCGCCAGGCCGCTAGATAGGTCATTCGTGCCCGTGCTAAGCTCGGCACTGCCTTTGCCAAGCGCCTTGCCGCCATCGTTCAGCTTAGCGACTCCCTCTTTGAGAGTCAGCGATCCGCTGACCAGCTTCGCTAAGTTTTTCTCGATGAGTACGGCTCCGTCCTTCGCCTTTGTCGTCCCATCAGCAATTTCACCTGCACCATCGCTCGCTTTGCTTATGCCATCCACGAGCTCCTCCATTTGCTCAAAAACAGTGCGCGTATAAGCCGACGTCACTTCTTTGTTAAGCTCCATTTTCATCGTGTCTACTGCTTTGCTGCCAATCTGAGAAGCTAAAAAGTTATAACTCTCATTAGCTAAATACGTAAGCTTAGCCGGTGTTGGCTTATCTGAAGTTAAAGTGGTTGTTTTCTCCGAGAAATCAGAAGGAATCTCAATGGCCAAATAATAGCTATGATCTTCCATTCCCGCCTCAGCTTCCTCTTTACTCACGAAATGCCATTCAAATTTTTCATTTTCCTTTAGCTCTGCCTCAAAATCATCGCCAATATGCATCATCTCGCCGTTAAATTCATACCCTTTATCCGCATTAACGACAGCTACCGGCATCTTATCCAAATTTCCGTACGGGTCCCAAAACGCCCCTAGAAACATCGATGAGTACATAACGGGAATCATCAGCACGCCAATTACCGATATCAACAACATTTTGTTGCGGCCGATTCCGGACAATTCTTTACCAAACTGCTTTAAACCTTTGAACTTCAAATCGTCCAMTCTCCCAATTACTGATTGACTATTTCTCTCATTCGGTCATTTCTTTGTGTAAAAAAAGGCATCCAGGTTATTCCGGAGCCAATCCTACTTGCATATAGAATCGCAATTTTTCCGCTACTTGCTGTTTGTCCAGCGGTTCATGCGTTTTTTTCCATTCTACCGTAAGCGCCATATACAAGCGGAGCATAACAAACGCAGTCATTTCTGGATCACAAGGCTTAATCTCGCCCTTATCGATCGCCAGCTGGATTTGATGTTGAATATAACCAACGACTGCCTTCTCTATTTGCTGTATACCCTCCAGCGCCATGGGCGTACCAATCTCGCGTACCTCATGCGATAGCTTAAGTGCAAGCTCATGTTCCTCGCGAAAATCGAGCAGCTGCTCGAGCGCAGCGTTCAAATTATCGAAGAATAATCGATTAGGATCAACAACCTTTTCTGCAACCTGCTTCATTTCAATAATAAGCTTCTTCATAATTTCGTGGAACAACTCTTCTTTATTCGTAAAGAACGTATAGATCGTCCCTTTGCCCACATTCGCAATTTTCGCTACCTGATCCATGGTCGTCGCCTTATACCCAAACAACGCGAACGACTTCCCCGCAGCATTCACAATCTGCTGTCGTCGATCAATGGCCATTCCTTCACCTCCGAGCATTTCATTCCTTTATTACTTTAAAAACTGACCAAAAAACTAAAACGGTCATTTCGACTTCCGTTATCATAGCACGCGCCAATTCCGATTGCAATACCCAATTCATACAATAGCAATATGGCTCAGGGCATAACGACAAAAAAATGACTTTACTCGTCAAAAAGCGCTATACTATATGTACGGTTTTAATTAATTTCTGCACAGCAGATTAAAAGGAGTGTTCCCCTTATGTCATACAAAGAAATCACGTCCATTGAAGAATGGAATAACGTCTATGAAGCTTCAGCTACTCGTCCACTCGTTATATTCAAGCACAGCACCACTTGCCCGGTCAGCGCTAATGCTTACCAAGAATTCAATCAATATCTTGATGGGAAACCAAGAGAAGATGTGGAATACGTGCTTGTAAAAGTCATCGAATCGCGTCCGGTTTCCAACCAAATCGCTGAGGATACTTCCGTTAAGCATGAGTCCCCGCAAATTATTTTTATCGAGAAAAAAGAAAAAGTGTGGACGACGTCCCACTGGTCGATTACTAAAGCTCATATTACAGCTGTACTCGACTAATTTTTTTTATAAATTTTATTAAAAAAAGCTTCCAGCCTAATGCCTCAGCGCATAACGGTTGGGAGCTTTTTTTTCATACTATTCCTCCGGATCTAGCTTACATTCTGCCAGCGTCAGCATTCGAGTACGATACTTCCATTTGTGTCCGATAAAGATGGCAAGGAAAAGGGGAATGCCGATGTAGGAGGCGAAGATATAAGCCCAATCAATACGGCCATCCTTGAGCGCGCCGATAAACTGACCGCCAATCACAACAATACAGAGCAGCATAGCTAGGATCGGACCAATCGGAAACCATTTCGCCAAATAGGCCAGATCCTCAAGCTTGTGGCCTTGTGATACATAAGCTCTGCGAAAGCGATAATGGCTAATTGCAATGCCAAGCCAAACGATAAAGCCAGACATCCCCGAAGCATTCAGCAGCCACACGTAGACTACGCCGTCACCGAAGAAGGAAGCTAAGAAAGCGAGCATGCCAAGAGCCCCCGTCGCAAGGAGCGCCGCTACAGGAACCCCGCGCACGTTCAGCTTAGCCAGAAAACGAGGGGCCTTCCCCTCCTTCGCCAGCACCCAAAGCATCCGCGTAGAGGCATACATACCGGAATTGCCTGCTGACAATACCGAGGTCAAAATGACCGCATTCATAATTGAAGCCGCTACGGCAAGACCTGCTCTCTCGAAAATGATCGTAAATGGACTCGTCGAAATGTCTCCGCTCGCGAGCTGCGCGTTTGAATAAGGGATCAACATGCCAATTAGCAATATCGCCAATATGTAGAACAAGAGGATTCTCCAAAAAATAGAACGGATGGCACGCGGGATATTCTCGCGAGGATTCTCACTCTCTCCAGCCGTTACTCCAATTAGCTCCGTTCCTTGAAAAGAGAAGCCCGCAGCCATAAACACACCTAACGTAGCTAAAAAACCAGCAGGAAACGGATTGTCCGTCAGATTGCTTATGCCAACCGCTTTCCCATTCCAAATGCCGATCACCATCATCAAGCCGATAGCGATAAACACGATTACCGTTACAATTTTGATCATGGCAAGCCAGTATTCCGATTCGCCGTAACCCTTAACAGACAGAAGGTTAAGGCTAAGCATTAACAATAGAAATAGACCGCTCCACAAAATAGACGGACTGTTCGGAAACCAAAACTTCATAATAAGCGTGGCCGCAGACAACTCCGCCGCAATCGTTATCGCCCAGTTGTACCAATAGTTCCAGCCAAGCGCAAAACCAAGCGAAGGATCAACAAAACGCGCTGCATAGGTGCTGAACGTTCCAGACACAGGCATATAGGTAGCCATTTCCCCTAAGCTTGTCATCAGAAAATATACCATAATGCCAATCAGCGAATAAGCAAGCACCGCTCCTCCCGGCCCAGCAGAGTGAATGGCACCGCCACTCGCAAGAAACAAACCCGTACCAATAGAACCTCCAAGCGATATCATGGTCATATGCCGAGCCTTCAAACCTCTGCGCAGCGTGTTCGAATCCTCTCGTTGCTCACTCATTGTCACGTTCCTCCTTTCCATCTCCTCAGTTTGTTGAATTTCCCGTATTTTATCCATCCGATAAAAAATTTAAGAAAGATAAAACTCTCTATATAAACGATGCAAAAGCTTGTGAATAAGCTGCTAATAAGATAGATGATTATCCAGTATCATACTGCGCTAAAATACGACAAATGGACTATCATATTTTCCATTTTTTAATATATAATGAGTAGGTGTGAATTCCACGCAACGATGAGAGGAATGGTAAAATGTTTGGTAAATTAGCAGCAGATGCCCTTGGAATAAGTGATATTGGCGCGATCATCAAGCCCGCAGATTTCAGCAAAGCCGATTCTGACGATTACGTCATGCATGAGGATAACGAGAAAATTTATTTTCTCATTAAGTCAAAAACCGACGAATATTGCTTCACAAACCTTGCACTCATTCATTTGGACGGCAAAAGCGCACTAAGCAAAAAACGGACATTGAAGCGTTACTCTTATAGCGCGAACCAAATTTCACAGGTTGCATTGGAAACGGCAGGCACGGTCGACCTTGACGTTGAAATCAAGTTCTCGATTGGCTCAATCCCCTTTTCAATTGATGTAAATAAGAAGCATATCGAAGAGCTGAAAGACCTTTATAAAGCACTTATCAAAATCTCAGAAATTACACGCGAGAACGAAATCTCGCTTGAATATGCAAGACGCAGCCTGGATCTCGCATCCACAACGTTGCAGCAAATCCATAAAGGCGACTTCAATGTCGTCGAACAGTTCGACGGACTGAACAAATCCGCGTTCAACTGGCTTGTAAACACGCACAAACAATATCGCATCAAGGATTTTGGCGCTATTTTTGAGCGCTATATCAACAACTAGTTAAGAGACCAATTTCATACGATACGAAAAAAGACGAAGAACGTCCTTCGGGACTGACCCCCATTTGTGAGACAGGGATCAAAACACCTTTCAAGTTTAAACGGCCAATCGCCTATAATCAACCGGCGACTGGTTATTTAGTTTCGTTTGAATACGAATTGCGTTATAGTAAGTGATGTAGTCTCGAACGGTCTGTTCAACGATTGCAGTCGTTGTATGGGTCAACCCTTCGAGGTAGAACGTTTCAGACTTTAGTGTGGAATGAAACGATTCAATGGGGGCATTATCAGCGGGCGTT
>NZ_JBFTSN010000420.1:0-5476 GCF_056400045.1 Paenibacillus sp. 01L418 | reverse complement strand
GCCTGACTCTGATTATGCTTATTTTACTGAACCCGTCATCCCTGCTACGAAATGCTTCTGCATTAGGAAAAACACTAGCGCAGTTGGAATCGTGGATATAACGATCGCTGTCATAATAATGCCGTAATCCGGTGAATAGCTCGATCCTAGATTGGATATGAGCATCGGAATTGTTTTCTTCTCCGGCGATTGCAATACAATGAGCGGCCATAAGTAGTTGTTCCAGCTCGACATGAACGTAATAATTCCTGCCGCTGCATAGGTCGTTTTCATTGTAGGCATGAAGATACGGAAGAAAAGACTGATTTCGTTAAGCCCATCAATTCGGCCCGCCTCCAGCAGCTCCCGCGGAAACATCTTCGTGTTCTGACGGAAGAAGAAAATAAGAAATGCTGTGGTAAAGGTCGGAAGGACTACACCAGACAACGTGTCTATGCCGAGAAAGGGAACAGCTTGCGATATGCCTGCAAACATTTGATACAACGGTACCATGATAGCCGCAAAAGGTATCATCATGGATAACAGCAGGATGTTAAATACAACATCCTTTGCTTTGCTCTTATAAATCTCAAAGCCATAACCAGCGAGTGAGGCAATAACCATGGCCAATATGGTTGTTGTGACCGATATTTTTGCCGAGTTCAACAATGCTGGAACAATATCTACCGTCTCAAATAACTGACTTAAATTTTCAAACAGCTGGCTGCCGGGAAGCAATCTTCCCTTCGTTACGTCAGCCGACTTATTCGTAGCGCTGATAATCATCCAAAGAAATGGAAAGATGGACACGAACGCAGCGACACTTAGAAAAATATAAACAAAAATGCGTTTTAATTTATCCATTTTTATCACCTGCCGCTTTAAACTGTACAAATGCCAATATGATGATCATGATGACGATGGAATACGACACGGTTGCAGCATAGCCGAAATCGGACGAATACTTGAATGACAAATTGTAAATATATTGCGAAATGGACATCGACGCATTACCTGGTCCACCCTTCGTAATATTGACAACTTCATCAAACAGCTGCAAGGTTCCGATCGTTGAAGTAATGGATGTAAACAATATGATCGGTTTAAGCAATGGCACCGTAATGCCAAAAAACTGTCTCGTAGAGGAGGCGCCATCAATTTTTGCTGCCTCATAAATCGAGTGATCAATATTTTGAAGCGCGGACAAGTAGAAAATCATATTATAGCCAGTCCAGCGCCATGTGATTGCAATGATAACTGTTATTTTTGCCCAGAAAGGGTCCGTGATCCATTGAATCGGTGTCGAGACCAAATGGAGATTAGTCAGCATTTTATTGACCAATCCGTCTGTAGCAAACAAGTATTTAAAAATAACGGAATAAGCAACGAGTGAGGTAACGGCCGGTAAAAATATTGCCGTACGGAAAAAACCTTTAAATTTCAGCTTGCTGTCATTTAGTAATACAGAAATAAACATAGCCAAAACAATCATAACGGGTACTTGAATAATCAAATAAATAAATGTGTTTTTAACGGCAGTCAAAAACGTTTTATCGCTGAATAGCCGAACGTAGTTATCAAATCCTGTAAATGATAGATTCATACCTTTACCGGATTTAAACGATAAAATGAGCGCTTGAATCATCGGATAGAAATAGAACGCCGCAATCATAATGACGGCTAGTATAACGAACATCCATCCAGTTAAGTTGGCTCTCGTGCGAATACTCACGCCAGGCCTCGCTGCTTTCACGTTAGCCTAACCCCTTTCTTTACGGAAAAAATAAAACCTTTAGACTCCTCCAGCTCCTGCTGCCGGAAGCCGAACATGCGAATCAGGAGTAGGAGAAGCCCCAGGTTTTATTCACTTGCCGTATGCTCTGATTTATTTAACTTGCGTTTCTGCTTGTGCTTGAGCATCGCTTAACACTTTATCGATTGTTTTGCCGCCTAAGAAATTTTGCATTTCTACAACGAGAATATCTTCAATCGCGTACGTGTGCATGCCGTAGTTCACTTTTGGAATTTTTTCTGTCCATTTAGCGAAATCTTCAATGACCTTTTGTCCGCCGAAAAATTCATCCGATTGCTTGTACGCATCGCCAGCAGCTGCTGCTTTAAGTGTACCGATTGCGCCAATCTCTGTTACAAGCTTCTGATAAAGATCTACATCCGAACCAAATGTTTGTTTCAAGAATTCTGCCGCTGCTTCTTTGCCGTCAACGTTCATGACATACCATGAGCTGCCGCCAAGGTTAGAAGCATTTACGGAATTCGGGTTGTTCGTTAGTTTAGGGAATGGCACGACTGCCCATTTGCCGGACTGTGATGCTTCAGCCTTAACGGAAGCTGTAATCCAGTTGCCGGTAGGGATCGTTGCTACATCACCGCTATTGAATCCACCAACAAATTGGCTCCWGTCAGAAATAACCTTCACGATGTCAGCGTTCATAATTTCTTTGTATGTTTCAAAAGCTTCTTTAAGCGCTTCGTTGCCTGCTAAGTTAGGTGTAGTACCGTCTTCCTTCAAATACCATGAGCCAGCAGATTGGATCATCATGCGAATGAGTCCAAGGTCATTCGGATCTTGTGTAAGAAGTGCTTTGCCTGTTTTGGCTTTCACAGCTTTACCGATCTCGATAAACTTCTTCCAGTCAATATCTTGAAGGTCAGCTAGCTTATAGCCTGCTTCTTCTAAGTAGTCTTTTCTTACGTACAAGCCTGCAGCGCCCGTATCAAATGGTACGCCGTATTGCTTGCCATCTAGGCTAGTTGGCCCGATTTTGTAATCGGCAAAATCGCCTGGCTTAATGAAATCTGTTAATTCGAAAAATGCTTCTGGGTAAGCTTGCAAGAAGCTTTGTGCACGGTAATCTTCAATCAACACGATTGTTGGCAAGCTTTTTGTTGTACCTGCGTTCAAACCAGCATTCAATTTTTGAATAATATCCGCTTGCGCATTTTCAACGATGTTAACTTTTAGAGTGGAATCCGGATTTTTTGCTTTGTAGGCTTCGCTTGCGCGCTCCATAGCACCGATGTTAAAAGCTTTATCCCACGCCCATACTGTAATTTCCTTCGTCCCCTCAGCAGGTGTACCGCCATTGTTAGGAACATTGTTTTCTTTACTAGAACATGCGGTCAGCAGTACGAAGCTGGCCAACATAATTGCAAGTAGTTTTTTCAATTCATTCAACCCCTTGGATACTTATTTGAAAGCGTTTGCCGGCTAACGATTTTAATTATATCAACTCGATAAATTGACCCGTTAGCAATATATTTGTGTGCTTTTGTCATTCTATTGTTACCTTTCCAATCGTTATTATGTAATTGTGATTTATTTTGTTTATTGGTATTTTTTTTAGGAGGATTTGAGCGGAATCCTAATTTTCACCCGTGTTCCCTCACCGATATCACTCACAATTTCAACGCCAAATTCCTCACCATAGAGCAAAACGATCCGATCTTGAACGTTTCGAATGCCAATTCCAGAGAAAAAATGGCTGCCGCTGCTCGAGCTGTTGTCCTGATTTTCATGGTCATAATCCTTCATGCCAACCCCATTGTCGACGACTTCAATCACTAATGCATTTTCCTCGCGCGAGAAAAGCACATAAATATGTCCGTCATTTCGCTCTTGGAAGGCGTGAAAAAAGGCATTTTCAATAAATGGCTGGATGATGAGCTTCGGTAAATGATACCCATAACAATCATTCGAAACAAAATAATTGACGACAATTTGCTCGCCGTAACGAACATGGTTAATGAAAACGTAGTGTTTTAAATTGACGAGCTCTTGCGCTACGCTGATTGTTTCGCTGATGTTGCTTACTGTATTTTGCAATAATGAAATAAGTGAATTGATCGTGGCTGCTGCTTTTTCCTTGTTGCCCTGCTGCACTAATATTTTGACGGATGCTAATGTGTTATAAAGAAAATGAGGATTAATTTGCATTTGCAGTGCTGAAAGCTCTGCATTGCGCTGATCCTTCTGCGTCTGAATCAGCTGCTTAATATAATCATTTAGTTCATCCAACATATAGTTGTAAGCATTTCCGAGCTGCTTAATCTCATAGCTGCCTGTGACGTTAATATAATTATCGAAGTGATTGGCCGTAATACGCGACATTTGTCTAGCGAGCATCGTCAACGATTTCGTCAATCTTCTTGATATAAGAAATACGATAATAAGTGCACTGAAAACAATGGCAATGCAAATAAGCGCAACAGTCTTAAAATCAACCATCTCGCTGAGCACTGCTTGCTTGTCGATTAAATTAACGAGATAAAAATCATAAACGGGCAGATATTGAGAGAGCACCAAGTTGCTTTTCCCCATTACGCTTACATCTTTAAAATCTAATTTTTGCTCGTCAATTTCTTTGGCGTAACCGAGCAGAGCATCTTCTTGTTTTCCTATAAGCTCATGACGATTGCTCGAAACGACCAAACCAGATCGATCCAAAATAACGACATCATTGCCTCTGCTTGTGAAGCTTGAATAAAACCGTTTAAATTCACTTTCCTTTATTGCAAAATAAACAATGCCGTATTTTTTCGCGCTCGTCTTTTCCATAAGTGCCCTGGATGCAACGATAATCGGATCTTCTGCTGACGTATCAACCATGTTCTCAATATCCAACTGATAGATTAACCGCTTTGGCGCGACTAGCGTATTCTCGGTTAAGCGGCTATTTCTTAGCTTCTCCAAGGAACTCGGCCAATAATAGCTGTCTGTCGAATGGTTTTTACCATTAATCCCTGTGATCGTAATGGTGACGGGGTATGCAGCGACATTGGACTGAATCCGTTTCATTTGCATGCTGGCCTCATAATAACTGCTAACCGACGAAATAGCGTTTTTATCCGGCTTTGTGAGGAAACCTTTTATCGAACCATTTTGCAGCACATTATTGGAGGCGGTGACGATCGAATAGTTGAAGGATTCAAAGTTCGCTTTAATTTGACTGATGATTTTGGAATTTGTAATGCTGAAGGTATTCATGAACAGCTTCTCTGACATTTGTATCATGACGGTAGAGGTAAGCAGCGACACGGCAATGATGCTGACAAGCGTAACCGTAAACATTTTTATAAATAGGCCGTGATATTTAAATTTGTCCAAAAAAACTCTCATAACCTAATCCCTCTTCTTGCCCATGTATTGTTTTCTATAATGACTAGGCGACAGACCTGTCAGCTTCTTAAATACTTTCGTGAAATAACTGTGATCTGAGTAACCAACCATGCCGCTAATCTCAGAAATGGACGCTGCGTCTTGCTGCAGCAGCTCAGCCGCTTTCTCCACTCTGATTTTATTCAAATATTCACTAAAGCCTTCTTTATTATGCGCTGTGAAATAACTAGACAAATACGATGGATTAAAATGAAAATGTTTGGCAATCTCCGTCAGACTAAGCGGCTCAGCATAGTTCTCCCGAATAAATTGCAGCAGCAGCGTCATATTCGGGTTGCTGCTTGCTGTTCCTCTCACCTG
>NZ_JBFTSN010000419.1:0-5496 GCF_056400045.1 Paenibacillus sp. 01L418 | reverse complement strand
GAGTATCGATGGGTCCGCTTAAGCTTGATGAAACTCTTGAAGAGGGCTCCTATCGGGAGCTGACGGAAGAAGAATTAGAGCTTCTGCGCTCACATAAACGGAAGACGGATTAGACATTGTATCTAGTGTTTGCTGTAATTAAGAGATAGAGAGAGCACTTACAGAGTTTGGAATAGGAGTGGAGACATGAGCCTTAATTATGATTTAATTGCTTTAGATGTGGATGGGACGCTGCTTACAGATGATCATGTGCTGACGAAAGCTATTCGTGAGTCGGTACATGAGGCTGCCAATCGCGGAGCTCAAATCGTATTATGTACTGGGAGAGGACCATCAGGCGCACTTCCTGTGCTAAAAGAGCTTGGACTTAGCGGGACGGTGATTACTCATAACGGAGCAGCTACGATTAATGCGGATGACCATTCCGTTGTTCACCAATTCGATATGGTACCTGAGCATTTATTGCGTTTTATTCAATATTGCCGCGAGAATGGCATTCATTTTGATTTGAATACTGCTTTTGAAATGATGGTCGAGAGCATGACGCCGGAAGTAGAAGCAATGTATGGTCATTTTCAAGCTAAACCATCGATTCATGATTTCCGCCTGGGCTTGCCTAGCGGCCTTGTGAAATTTACAGTTTTCGGAACGAAGGATCAGATGGATGTCGTACAAACGGAATGGTCGGGATGGCCTAAGCAGCTTCATTCGATTCGGAGCGGCGACTTTTTTATCGATGTGCATCATAGTGAAGCCAATAAAGGAAAAGCGTTGCAGCAGCTTGCAGCAATTAAAGGCATTGATCGCAGCCGAATTCTAGCAATCGGCAATTATCATAATGATATAACGATGCTTCAATTTGCGGGCATGGGCATAGCAATGGGCAATTCTCCTGAGGAAGTGAAGCTGGCAGCTAATGCAGTTGCACTTTCGAATAGCGAGGATGGCGTGGCTAGAGCGCTTTATGAGCACGCGTGGAGCTAATTAAACAGCTCTTTTTCTTTCGGATATTCGTAAAGTATTTAGGAAATGTTTTTGGACAGATGAATTTTCCTGGTACGAACGGTAAGGTGAAATATGTATGGCTGGATAATGCACCTGGAAAATTCAGCTTTGCAAGCATAAGCCTGCTTAAAAATTTGGACCCTAGCTATTATTATATTATTGATTGCCATTGGCCGCTGAAGGTAAGCGGAATTACAGTAGATCCTACACATTTTTACGTTTGCGGATGCAACGGCGCGTATAAATGCCAATGCAATTCTACTAGCTGCGGCAGAGGATATTATGAGGCGGCATTGACTATCAATAATAATCAATATGATCTATCGGTTAACGAAGTAAGATCCTGATGGAATGATATAGAAAAAGAAAGAGCGGTCAGCACTAGGAATTAGTTCCTGTGTTGACCGCTCTTTCTTTTAATGTTGTTTACCGATTGCGTCCGCCGCCGCCGCGCGGTTTGCTCGAAGAGCTTCCGCCACCACGCGGGCTGTTGCCGCGACCGCCGGCAGGTGAGCCGCTGCGTCCGCCTGACGATGATTTGCCGCGCTTGCCTGTTCCACGGCCGTTTTCGTGCTCGTTTAGTGTTTTCGCTTTGAAATCACTGCGCGCTGCTTCCCAAGGGCTATCCACCTTGGACGAGGCACGGCCAGCTACATGCTCTGCGCCGCGAGGACTGCCGAAGCCGCCGGTGCGACTTGCACCACCGCGAGCTGAGCCGCCACGACTCTCGGAGCGTTCGCCACCGCGAGCTGAACTTCCGCGACTTTCGGAACGATCACCGCCGCGAGTTGAACTGCTGCGGCTTTGGGAACGGTCATTACCGCGAGCAGGGCTTGCGGATTCGAATCGGTCCCCACGGTTGGCTGACCAGCCTGTGCTCTCGCCAGCTGTTTCGGAAGCTTGACCGCGAATCTCAGCTGTTCTGCCTGTACGTTTGCCAGCATTAGGACGAACGGTCTCGCGTTGGCCTCTGCGTCCGCCTGGCTTCGCATTGCGATCACCTTGAGCAGAACGGTCACGACCGCCGCGGCGTCCACCCTCGGTTGGCTTGCTGCTTCCGCCGCGTGTACTGCTTTTGCCAGCTGCACTGCGTGTTCTCTCTGGACGATCGCCGGTTTGTGCGCGTACAGATGTTTCGTTGCCTTCGCTGTCAATCGCACGGCGTGCAAGCTTAGCATTTATGCTTTGTTCAATAAGAATCAAATGGTTTTTGTCATAAGGAGTTGCGAGTGTGATGGCTGCGCCATCTTGCCCAGCGCGACCTGTTCTGCCAATACGGTGAATATACAGCTCGCCGTCTTGTGGAACGTCGTAGTTGTAAACATGGGTAACCCCTTCAACATCGAGTCCGCGAGCAGCAACGTCAGTCGCTACGAGCACTTGCAGTCTTGCATCTCTGAAGCGCTTCATTACTTGCTCACGCTTCGCTTGCGTAAGATCGCCGTGCAGCTCATCCGATTCGATGCCGATCTCTTGGAGTTCCTTGTTTAATTTTTTCGCGCGAACTTTAGTCCGGCAAAAAATAACGGCCAAATAGGGCTGATGACGCTCTAGCAAATGCACGAGAGTTTGCTGTTTGCTTCTATCCGTTGTTTCATAGACGATTTGTGTAATGCTGTCGAGTGTGACGTTAGTACTGCGTACCCGAATATCGACAGGCGTCTTCATATAATCAGCAGCCAGCTTGCGAATAGCATCAGGCATTGTAGCTGAGAACAACATCGTTTGACGAGCTTTCGGCGTTTGTGAAATAATGCTTTCTACATCTGGCAGGAAGCCCATGTGAAGCATTTGATCCGCTTCATCGAGAACAAGCATTTGCAGCTTGCCTAGGCTGACGGTTTCACGTTTCATATGATCGATTAGACGACCAGGTGTTGCAACCACGATATGGGGCGAGCGCTGCAGTTTGCGAATCTGAGCATCAACGTCTTGGCCGCCATAGGCAGCAAGCACGCTTACGCCAACAGCGGGAACAAGTTTTTTGAGCTCGCTCGTAATTTGAATCGCAAGTTCCCTCGTTGGAGTTAATATGAGAGCTTGGACTTGTTCTTTCTCTATATTAATACGTTGCAAAATAGGCAAAGCAAACGCAATCGTTTTGCCTGTGCCCGTCTGAGCTTGTGCAATAACATCCTGCCCGTTGAGCAGAAGTGGAATCGCTTGCTTTTGAACCGGAGTCGGCTCGATAATTCCATCATGGTGAAGCAATTCGCTTAGCTTGGGAATTATACCCAAAGCGTTAAATGCGTTAGACATTAATACATTTCCTCATTTCGTTTACATCTTTTGATGTTAAGTATAACAGCTGTCCTTATAATGTGCATCTTTACTTTGCTTATGCTATGCTAAAAGCCGACATTAGAGCAGCAGAGGAATGGTAAATATGAATGGAACAGAGCGTTCCGCGATCAAAGCGGGCCTTTCGGTAGACATTGTTTTGAAGCAGGATCAACGGACTGGCAAGCTGACACGAGGTGTCGTGAAAGATATTTTGACGAATTCGCCTAAGCACCCTCATGGCATTAAAGTGAGACTGGCTGATGGGCAAGTAGGGAGAGTCAAGAACATCCTGACTTAAAGAGTCCATATCTAGTCAGGAAGGAATGTTCAACGTTAAAGGAGCGATGTGCTGTGGCCTTTGGCATAAAAAGAAAAGAGTTGCAGCGATGGAAGGAAGCCGTTGCCCGCGGAGAAATTGCATTTCTGACGCACTACTGGCTGGATTCGAGGTTTCCAGACATGAAAACAGTAACGAAGGTAGGCTGCTCCGATATGGAGAAGCTCTCGCGCTGGTGCCTCGATAACGGCCTTAATCCTCGCTATATTCATGCGCGGTCAGAGTATCCGCATTTTGATTTGCTTGGACCGCTGCAGCGTGAAATATTGAAGCGAGAAAATCAGCTGGAACAGCTTGAACGATTTGATATGTTATGAGGATCAGAATCGCAATTAGCTGCTCATGAGGCGGCTTTTTTTATTTCAAAAATGGAAAAAAATCTTTCTCCTTAATGAATCATCCTTTATGATAAATGGAAGCTTGGATGATTATGCCAGTTTAAGGGGAGTGGAATTTGCATATGGTTACCGAGAAATTGCAGCTGCTGGACACCTTCAAAGAATGGATAACGTTTGTAACCGATTTGGCGCGTTACGACGAACGTATTTGGAATCAGAGCATTGCCGCAGGAAAGTGGTCGGTTCGAGACGTCACAGCCCATATTTTACGTTGGGATATTTATTTTTATGAAGAAGCAATCTTAAAGGTGCGAGCTGGCCTGCCGCTTACGGTTAAACATTTGGATTATAATGAGTTTAACGAACAAGCTAAAATATACAGCAAGTCAACTTCGATCGCTGAGCTCGTTCATGAAGCTGCAAGCATACGTGAGCGGATTATTGACACGATAGCACAGTTAGCAGATGAGCAGTACAAAGCTGACTATGTAGATGCGGACGGTCATGCCTTTGAAGTAAGTCAGTATATAAAAGATTTTATATGGCATGATCAGCATCATATGGAGCAGATTAAGAGACTGTTGCATTTTCGCATAGAGGAAATGAGCTTGAATGGCTGGCCAGCTTTGCAAACGGTTGTCTACGACGGCTGGCTGCTTCGTTTTGCAGAAGGTTATACGAAACGTTCCAATTCGATTAATCCTGTGTACGGCAGCACGCTTCAGCTTGATGCAAAAATCAGCTCCTGCGAGGAACTGTATGAACACAAGGGCATTCGCTCTGTTTTTAAAATAACACCCTTCGTCCAGCCAACCTCGCTTGATGAGGAACTGGCGACTCGCGGTTATGAGCTTATCGACCGGACGATTGTAAAGACGATACATCTTTCTGACGCTCTATCCCCGAAGGCTGCTGAAATTTGGCTCGAACAGGAAGTTTCGGAGAACTGGCTGGATGCGGTTGCGGTTTTTAGTCGTTTAACGGATGAACAGCGGTCAACTACACGTAAAATGTTAGAACAGTCACCGCTGGATAAATGCTGCGCAATCTTGCACGATAATGGAATACCGGTAGCATGCGGCTATGCGGTGATTGAGGATGGTTGGATTGGTATTTATGATATTGTGACCGATCCTAACTATCGAAATAAAGGTTTTGGCGAGCAGCTAGTGCTGCATCTTCTACAATGGGGCAAGGGATATGGAGCGACTGAAGGTTATCTGCTCGTCGTAAAAGATAACGCAGCAGCTAATCGGCTGTACGATAAAATCGGGTATGTCCCGCAATACGAATATTGGTATCGAGTAAAAAAATAAAAGCTGCTATTTGTTATTTGTAATAATCGTATAAGGCGCCTTGTTGAATGTTTAAGGCGCTTATATGGGAAACTAAACAACTTAGATTGATCAGCATGAGAAAGAAGGATTATTTCGTGAAAATCAGCCATTCAAATTTATCATCAGCATCTACATCTTCTGCGCCAATTGCAATAACAAGCTCATGGCTGCTGCTGCTTGGCATTTTGCTAATAGC
>NZ_JBFTSN010000418.1:0-5512 GCF_056400045.1 Paenibacillus sp. 01L418 | reverse complement strand
GTCCAGAATGCCTTTCTTCTCCATCGCGTTCAGAATCATACCGATGTTATCGTCCATATGGCGCACACCGCAATCGTACCCGTCAATCATACGGCGGAGATCATTGCGATCCACAAGCTCCCCGGGATGACGGGGATATTGGGGCGAGACACGGTTGTTATACATGTTGATCTCGTGCGCGCTGTGCGGTCCCACCTTTTCACGGTGCGCTGCAAATATATCATCGGTAATCCACTCCGGGAGCGGATCGTCCTTGAACGGGTTCCCGAATTCCTCCGGCGCACGATATGGCGTATGCGGGTCCCAATAATTTACGTAAAGCATCCAATCATCCTGCTCGGCATTGCGCTCAAGCCACTCGAGCACGACCGGCGTCACCTCCTCGGCCGACTCCATGCCGCCCTTGCCCGTATTGTAAATTTCATTGAAGCCGGCATAGAACGTCCAGGCGGTGTGCCTTTCTCCGAACGGGCTGACAAGTGAGGTTTTCATCCCCGCGCTGCGGAACAGCGAAGGGAAGCTTTCACTGGCCAGCCTGCTGCGGAAATCGCGGGATTCGCCTTCATGGCGCACATCCGCAGCTGTCCCTCCGTGACCGACAACCCCGTTATGAATGCCGAATCTTCCTGTCATAAGCGCCGTTCTAGAGGGGAAGCACGGCGCATCGGACGTGTAATAATTATCGAAACGGACTCCTTCGGCGGCGATCCTGTCAATATGGGGGGAGGTATTCCTATGGTATCCGTAACAACCAAGATGGTCAGGTCTGGTGGAATCAAGATCAAGCAGCAATACTCGCATCGTTCAATCTCCTTTACTTCGATTACTAGTTGTTCGTCCCTGCAACTGCTGCAGCTCCCTGCAAGTAATTAGCCCTTGGCATCACCTGCTTTGAGAATTCGCCCTAATCTCCCGCAACGGTACCGCTTGCCGTGCTCTCATTCGCCCGGTGACTTCCTTGCTTTCATGTCGTTATCCCTTTCCCTAGAATGATAACGCCTTCTTTAAGCATTATCTTCAGTATAAGAGTCAGCCCTTTTCTTTGTCGATGTACATAATCTCCGGAAGATGTACATTTCAACACTAACTTGAAGATTTCAACACGTTTTCGTTTACACTATGATAATTATCAATGCTATAATAAAGGCAACTATTTTCATTAAATGGGTGATGCTTATGCTGACAATTAGAGCTGTACATTTTGACGATTTCATCCCGAATTGGCGTACGCATTCCGAGGTTATCAATTACAATGTGCTTGTTCTTGTCATGGAGGGCAAAGTTACTTACAGGATTGAAAACGAAGATTATACCGGTGAACGGGGAGACTTTATGTTTATTCCAGATGGCTCGCGTCGCGCCGGTGAAAATCACCCTTCCGGACCACACCAAAAGTTTACGATCATCTTCAACTATGAAGTTGATGCTATGCCATTCATTCCTTTTCTTCACGATAAGAAATTTGTACATTTCAAGCTGTGGAGGCTCCAGTACTTGCATAGAAGATTTGAACGTTTATATGAGGAAATGCGCCAGGGGGAGAACTTTAGAACCTTCATTTGTCACGGCATCCTGCAAGAGCTGATTGGCATCATCGCAAGAGAACTAGAGAAGCCCGAGGTTATACCGATCAAAACGAAATATGCCGATATGATAAAACACTATTTGCTAGACCACTACCGCGAACAGATTGAAATCAAGGATCTGGCACGATTAATTCAGCGTTCACCGAACTATACGATCGCCGTATTCCGAGAAGTTATCGGACAATCGCCGATCAAATACATCCATCAATTGCGCGTGATTGAAGCATGTAACCTGTTGTTGAACTCCGACATGTCCATCTCCAATATCTCAAACTATTTAGGCTACTATGACACCTCTTACTTTTTCCGAGTATTCAAAAAATACACCTCGATGTCACCTACAGACTTCATGACCTACGGGAACCAGCAGGACGCGGCCCAGTTGTTCACCTGAGCTCTGTACCATAGCAAAACAGCCCGCAGGTATCTGCGGGCCCGGTTATAAAGAAGGAAACTATCTATTGTCGCTAGCCGCAACGACGCGAAACCTGATACTCCCCGATAATCCCCTCAATAATATCTGCCATGCGATTGATATGCTGACGCTTTAATTTCCACTGAAATATAAGTAAGTTACATTTATGAATGTAGTTGTGAATTCCAACTTGATGCCCCTCATCATGAATTCTTCGTATCAAATGTGGATACTGTTCAGCTTTACTACCAAGTACAAAGAACGTTGCCAACACATCATATTGCTTCAGCAAATCTAGTAGTTCAGGTGTATAGCGTGGATCAGGGCCGTCATCTAAAGTAAAGTCAGCCTGTTGTGCTTGTATACCTTTCTTATATACACCTAGACCAAAGACTCGTGACAATATTACGGGAATCATCATTTACACAAAGGAACCGATTAAAAACAGGACAGGTAGCCATTGAGTCATGATTGCACTTCTTTTGATAATGATGTAACAACGATTGTCTAGACATCATCAACATCATTGGAACCAGCTTTGAAGAGCTCTGCTTCACAAGTTGCCTACCTACGGGATGCAGCACTCGTAGTAGAAATCTCAGGTATAATGTTAGCCATATTCTAAGACACTTTGATTGAATCGGATGTTGTTTAAACCCTAATCTGTTCTACGTTCTTACAGCCAATTATCTTTGTAATCTTTTTCTTTGGTATGCTTTATCTCTAGCACGAACTTAAAGTTTTCTTTGAGTTTCATTAATGGGCTAATCTATCATGATAATATACATGGAGGAAAAGCTCTATGAAAAGGCGAATGGTCAGCTTGTTTGTAGCGTTGCTACTGAGCTTACCCCTCCCTGCTGCCTATACAGCAAGTGAGAATACAAAGTCAGACTCTCATTAAGGGTTATGGGGATGGTAGAAAGTTAATGCTGCAGGAGGCAATTTGGAAACCTCAATTGCATGAATGATAATTCTCGTAAAATAAGTTCAAATCATATAATGGTCCTTCACTGTAAAGGAGTGAGTCTGATGCTGGTTCTTGGAAGAAAACCCGGACAATACATAGTAATCAACGAAAAAATTATCATAAAGGTAATTAAAAGTGAAGAGGGGCATTTACGCTTGGCTATTGAAGCGCCAAAAGATATCTCTATCGTTCGCGGAGAATTACTTTCGGAATTTTCTGACTAAATGATTCTGAAGATTTATGCAACACTAGTGACCCTTCTATTTACTTGCAGCTTTCCTTAGATATTTAAACAAGGACTTGCTTCGTCTGGGCAAAGCCTATGAGATGCCCAAGCCCATTTTTCTCAAACGACTGAAACCATAGGCTTTCGTAATTTAGGATAATAACTTTCAAATTTTTTTTTCAAAAAGACTAAACATTTCAAATACATTGTCGATATATAAATTAATCTCATATTCGATTACTCATGGACGAGTAAATACGCATGTAGTTTCAAGGAGGAACATTTGAAACAGATGCCTATTTATTCGTCTTTTTGCTGTTTAAATGTAGTTTTTTACAATTGAATACTTATTAAATAATTACGAGACTTAGGATGAGCAAATGAGTCGCCGTCATTCTTCAGGAGGAAGAAGGGCAGTGGTTTGTTTGCTCATTTTTTTATGTCAATTTACTGAGCGGGATAAGGGGATGAGCTAATGCTCGTGTTAGGGAGAAGACCCGGAGAATATGTGCTAATCGACAACAACATTATGGTAAAGGTCATTAAGAGCGATGAAGGCCATTTACGTTTGGCGATTGAAGCACCAAAGCATATTTCTATTGTTCGTGGAGAGTTATGGGAAGAAAACAATATAGCCTTAGAAACGGCAAAAAAGGTCGAAGCTCCTGCCACTTAAGGACGAGTGGTGAAATCAAGGAAGATAACAGTTTGACTTACAAATCCTTGTTTTGGATTAGCGCGCAATCCACCAACGACTTGTGAGTACAGGGTATGCGCTTCAAAGGATGCCAACGGATAGGCACCTAAAACACACCACATGGAGGTAATGAGAAATGAGAATTAACCACAACATTGCAGCACAGAACACGCATCGGCAATTAGCAGGTAACACAGGAGCAACAGGAAAATCTTTAGAGAAATTGTCTTCCGGTCTTCGTATCAACCGTGCGGGCGACGACGCTGCAGGTCTTGCGATTTCCGAAAAAATGCGAGCACAAATCCGCGGATTGGATCAAGCACAGCGCAACGCGCAAGATTCGATATCCCTGATTCAGACGGCAGAAGGCGCTTTGACCGAAACACATAGCATCCTTCAACGTATGAAAGAACTCGCAACGCAAGCTGCCAACGATACGAACACTGCTGATGACCGTGGCGAAATTCAGAAGGAAATCAACCAATTATCAGCTGAAATTAACCGTATTGGTAATACGACCGAGTTCAACACGAAAAAACTGTTAAATGGGGACATTTCGGAAAAATCCGGTGTTGTAACGATTGATAAAACAACTAATCCTTTCAATGCGGGAACGACGACTATTTCGAATCCGGATTTAGATAAGAACAGTTCTCTGAAAGCAGGAAATTATACAGTAGATGTTACAGACACTGTAACGAAATCCGCAACCCATACTGCTGATAATGCAATTAAAAACGTTAGCGTTGGGGCAAACTCAAGTCTTAACAGCGGCGATTATGAAATTCGTATTGGCCAAACGCAAACGAAAAATGCATCGCTTGATACTCCGGCCGGCTCTGTAACAGGCGTTTCGATTGCTCCTACTTCTACTTTGGCTAACGGTGCACATGAAGTAACAATTACAAGAACAGATTCTGTTGCAACCGGCGCATTCACCGGTGCCAATACAGGCCTTACGGCCGATGGTATTACGGTTACAGGTAACAATTCAGTGTCTGGAAGCTTTGATATAAAAACTGTAGGCGTTTTAGGTGCGGTAAACAATGGTACTGTTGCCGCAGGTGCGGCTGGTGCCCTTACTTTGAGTTTAGATAATTCTTCGGCACTGAGCAATGGAGTAGGATATCAACTTGCTTATGCAGATGAAGGCAACGGTATTTTTAGTGTTCAATTAATGGATACCGACGGCACTACAGCTTTAACAGACAAAGTTATTCTTGATAACAACGTACAAAATTATCAATTCAAGGCATTGGGAACATCTAATGACTTCGGTGTGAGCTTTAAAACCGCTACTGGGGTTAACACCACATTAACTGGAGCTAACGCAGCCGGAAATCACCAAACATTTGATGTAAGCAGCACGGTTACATTAAGTCAAGGCGGCAGCACTGTAGGTACTACATCTATTGCTGCAGGTGCTGCTGCAGGTAGTGTAACAATTGGAGATTTYACGATTGCCCACGGCGTTGGTAACACAATTATCAATGGAACTGATAGCTTTACTGTCACTAATGAGCTTGCAGCATCATTTGACAGCGGACCTGACGTAACCTTTACTGCCGGCAGCACAGTTACCTTCGCAAACGGAGTAAGCATTGATACACGTGCTGAT
>NZ_JBFTSN010000417.1:0-5518 GCF_056400045.1 Paenibacillus sp. 01L418 | reverse complement strand
GGCTACAGTAGCTGTGGATGTATTCGCAACCACTTTACCGCCTGCTTCTTGCGTAATGGAAGGAATGAAACCAAAGTCAAAGCCAGCAGGAACGTCTTTAGCCATTTCATTAGGCAGCCAAAGGCCATTCACAATGAAAGCATCTTTGTTTTGCAGGAATAGCATTTGTGAATCCGTGTGATTGATTTGGATAGAAGCTTTGTCGATGTAATCCTTATCGCGCATTTCTACGATTTTGTTCAATGCAGCAAGAACAGCAGGGCTCTCAAAAGCTTCTACTTTGTTAGCTGCCATATCTTGAAGAATGGAGAAATCGTTGTTGTTTGCTGATACGATAGCTGGATACAGGAACGAGCCATTGATATAGTACGGGTATTTACCTGTGTGAATGAACGGCGTAATGCCGTCTGCTTTGATTTTTTCGCTTACAGCAAGGAACGATGGGAAGTCAGTTGGTTCAGCCCAGCCTTTTTCCTTGAAGAGCGCTTTGTTCCAGAAAACACCCCATGAGTTGAGTACGAGTGGAATGTTGTATACTTTACCGTCAAATTGTTGAGCAGGTTGAGCCAAAATGTCGCTGATTAGATCACCGTCAACGTTTTTGGCATCTTTCAGCCAATCCGTCAAATCTTCCAGCTGGCCGTCTTCAACCATTTGGCGATCGTTCAATACCGGACCATCGATGTATACGAAATCTGGCGGGTTGCCGCCGATCCAGCGAGGTCTATTTTGATCGTTAATTTTAGGTCCTGCGGATTCTTTAATGTTAAGCTCCGGATTTGCAGCTTGGAAATCAGCAATAACTTTTTTCCACCATTTATCGCCATACCCGCCCACAAAATATTGAATTTCGAAATCGCCTGTTAGCTTAACCGTCGTGTCGGTAGCAGCAGGTGCGTCCGTCGCTTCAGCAGCCGGCTCCTTTGTAGGTGCATTAGTAGCTGCTCCACCATTATTGCTATTCGAGCCACATCCAACTAACGATACGGCAGCCAAAATAACGGCGATACCAAGCGCTGCAATCTTTTTCTTCATAATCATTAAAGCAAACCCTCCCAAAAATGATGTTTTTTACACTGTACTTAGGGGCTCATCTTGCTGCTCCATCGTGTAATTTCATCATAAATTGGGAGGGCTATAATCTCTATTGAATATCTTCCATATATTCTTTATTATCTTCTCTTCCGTGCATATAAAGCTATTTTTCGAGTAATTTCGCTAAGATAGTGCTTATTTTTGCGGATTGCTCTTGTTTTCTGCAAAAGACTGCAATTCATCTAATGCCGCCTTTGGCGTCATTTGCTCATATAGAACAGCTTCACCGAGCTTACGGGTATAATCAAGCACCGCTTGCCAAGCAGGCTCCTTCGCCGGATAAAACCTCGCTTTGCTTAACGCTTCCAAATCGCTTTTGATCACTTCGCTCTTCTCCGACAGCTTGGCGCCCACCGTCGTCGTGACGGGAAGAAACCCTTCGCGTTTAATCATTTCTTCATAAGCTCGATCTTCATAGAGGAAGTCAAGAAACTTGGACAATGCTTCTTTGTTCGTATGATCGGTTTTGAAGGAGACAAGCAGATCATGTACACCAAACGTAATTGGCGATGTACCATCCTTTACTGGAATCGGACCCTTTCCCCATTCCAGCTCCGGAAACTCTTTGGGGACGACTGCCGAGAAATAATTGCCTGATATCATCATAGCAAGATTGCCTCCGCCCATAATTCGCTGCTTCTCGTCGCGAGTCGTTATGTTTGGCTCTGGCTCAGTCAAGCCTTTATCAAACAGCTCTTTAAAAAAAGACAATCCTTCCACATTGGTCGGTGAATTAATGGCCCATTTCCCATCCTTAATCCAATCTCCGCCCGAGCCAAAAAATATATAAGACAAAGTCGCCTGAGTCTCATTGTCCGACAGGTCAATTCCGAAGCCGTCTGCTGCACCAAGCGCTTTAATTTTCATTGCGGCCTGCTCCAGCTCCGACCATGTTGTCGGAGGGGCGGCAATGCCCGCTTTGCGGAACAGCTCCTTGTTGTAGTATAAATTCCGTGTAGTGGCTACGTATGGAATTGCGTATTGTACCCCATCTATCTGATCCATATCTACTAAGTTCGGATACAGCCGATTCGCTAGTTCAGGCGATATAATATCGTCCATATTATTCAACAAGCCATCCTTGGCGTAATGGGCATACACATTCGTATTCAGAAGATCGGGAGGCTGGTTTTTGCTAATCATTGTCGTATAGATTCCATCGAGTATATCCCAGTTGGCTACTTGCAGCTCTACATCAATGAGGGGGTTTTTCCTCTCAAACTCTTTTACTAGCTTCTCAAGCAGCGGCTTCGTTTCCGTACTGTATTCGGAGGCGACAAACCGAATCAACGCCCGCTCCTCCTTCGGAGTTGCAACTGGCTCTGGGTTCTCGTTCATGCACGATGAGGAAACTACTGTAATTAACAAAAGGCTGATAGCAACCATAAGAGGCTTAGTTCCATAGCGTTTTCGCTGCATAGGGTTATATTATCCTTCCAAATAGGAATCTACTTACTCGTTATAAATGGGAATAGCAGCTTCTGATTTTCCGTTGTATACATATTTTCTTTCGTGATGACATTGGATTCGATATAGGTGATAGGCTCGGTTTTTTCTCCATCAATTAGCTTTAGCGCCGCTTTCACGCCAAGATAACCCATATTAAATGGCTTTTGTACAATAGAAGCTGTCATAATGCCCGACTCCAGCAATTGAACCTCATCACTGGTGCTATCAAATCCAATAAGATTAATAGCACCTGCCTTGTTATACTCCTTCAGCAGCCTTGCAACCCCCTGTGACGCGGATTGATTGAGTGTAATAAATGTATTAATGCCGGAATCGCTTCGAAGCAGCCGCTTGGCAATTTCATAGGCTTGATCCTCGGAATCATCTGCATAATAGGTTTCCATTGCACTCGCTTTGTAGCCCTTCAATGCAAAGCGCATTCCCTCCAGCCTCTCTTGCGAAATAATAGAGCTCGCGTAATCACTAATAACGGCAATATTCGGATCACCGTCCGTTTCCTGAATGGAGGTTTGTCCTGCTAGTTGTCCTGCTTCTTTATGGTTGCTTGAAACAACGATAGGAGAGGGCTTCATACTCGGAGAATGATTAATAATGACCAGCTTGATGCCTGCAGCGCGCGCCTTGGCAAGAATAGCTGGCATTCGATTATCCATTACCATATCAATGACAATCGCTTGCGGCTTCCGTGCGATCGCATCCTCCAAGATTTGAATCTGAGCATTGGAATCGCCTTCAATAAGCGGACCTTCTACACTCAGGTTTAGCCCCGTTTCCTTAGCTGCTGCTTCCGCACCCTGATTGACTGCCTGCCAGAAATCAAGTCGAATATTTAAGGATTTCAAAATGACCGTAACATTTTTCTCCTCATGGTTAACACCAAAAAGCAGATTAAAGTTGAATACAAAATAGATGGCAATCATCGCAATTGCCACGACTAGCAGCAGCGTAAATCGATGCTTTCGCATTATTTTGCTTCCCCCTTAATCGAGCTTCGGTATTACGATCGTAATACAGGTGCCCTCTTCAATTTCGCTGCGAATTTGAATGCCATACTCATGCCCAAAATAAAGCTTGATTCGCTCGTTTACATTGCGTATCCCGATGCCCTGGTTGGCGTTATCCTCCAAATTGCTGTAGAGAAGCTTCCCTAGCTGTTCCGCTGACATCCCTTGGCCGTTATCCTCTACTTCAAAAATAATTTGATCGCCTGCCTGCCTTCCGCGGATCGTAATTAATCCATCATCCATGCCATACATGTTCCGGATGCCATGATAGATCGCATTTTCTACAAAAGGCTGAAGCAATATTTTTAACGTTTTATAATCAAGAATCGATTCGTCCATATCAATGACATAATTAAGCTCATCGTTATAGCSCATTTTCTGTATAAGCAAGTAGTTCGTAATATGCTCAATTTCCACTCGAATCGGAACCAGCTCTTTTTCCTTCGTAATGCTTGCGCGGAACAGCTTAGCTAAAGCGGATGTCATCAGAACGACCTCCTCATGCTGCTTCTGCTCGGCCATCCACACAATCGAATCGAGAGTGTTGTATAAAAAATGAGGATTGATTTGCGATTGAAGCAGCAGCAGCTCGCTCTTTCGCTTATTTTCCTGATTTAAAATCGTTTCCTCCATTAGAAACTTGGTTCGGCTGACCATTAAGTTAAAAGATCGACCCAGCTGTCCGATTTCATTCATTTGGCCAATTTCCGTCTGAATATTGAAGTTGCCCTTCTCTACTTGCTTCATGTCGGATTGCAATACTTTAATAGGCTTGGATAAACGATGTGACAATCCTATAGAAATCAGCAGCGTAATGGCTAAGCCGCATAAGGAATAAAAAATAATGGAATTACGCAGACCCTCTTTGTTTGCAATTAAATCATCTGAATAAGCCACTCCGGCAATTCTCCAACCAAAGTTCGTGTCCTGCACGGAGTAAATACGTTTGTCTCCACCCTCGTTCACGACGAAGGATTGACCGCTTGGAGCCTGCAAAACTTCTGCAATACGCTCTGTACGCAATTTGCTATCGATGAGCTGCTGCTGCGGATGATAAACGATATGACCTTCGTTATCCACGATGAAGAGATAACCTTTTTTGCCGAGGTTAATATTTTCGCAAATGTCATTAATGACACTTAAGTTTAGATCAACGAGGAGTACGCCATCCGCCTTAATTCCATCTGTGCTCTTAAGCTCACGACTCAGAGAAACCACCCAGCGGTATTCGTTTTCAATTAAGCTTTGTACATGAGGAGCAGAAACGACGGACCTGCCGCCTGCCGCTTTTGCCAGCTGATACCACTCTTGATCCTCTGTCTTTGTATTTGGATTTAAGGTAGTAATTCGGCGGTCAGAAACAAATCGTCCATTGTATCCAAACACCATAATGGATGCAATGTCCTTGCGCGTATACAAGATCGCCTGGAACAAGTCGGAAATTTGCTTCTCGTACGTGCGGCGGTTCTCTGCGCTGATGAAGTTATTGTCCGATATGTAATACTTGACGTCCTTATTCGTTAAAGCGAGCAGTGAAATATTTTCCATATTGTCGACATACGATTGAATATTTAGGTTGACCTGCTTAATAATTTCCTCAATGTAGCCTTTCGAATTCCGCTCAACCGCCGATACGGAAACTTGATAGCTTACTAGACTTGTTAATACGATAGCAGCCAAAATCAGCATAGAAAAAGCTAAAGATATATTGGATTGAATGCTTTTTAGCGGAAACAAAGGAAAGAACCGATCTTTGAGCATGTTAGGCTCCGCTCCCCTTTATTTGTCTCTCTCTGTAATCCTTTGGCGTTATACCTGTGTGCTTCTTAAATAAAATGCTAAAATAATTCGGGTCCTTGTAGCCCACCTGCTCCGCAATTTCATACAGCTTCATCGCCGAATTRTGAAGCAGCTCCTTCGCCTTGGCCACCCTTACACCGGTCAAATAC
>NZ_JBFTSN010000416.1:0-5559 GCF_056400045.1 Paenibacillus sp. 01L418 | reverse complement strand
CTAGAGATTTGGGCGTTATCGATGGGTTTTATAACCCCAATTTAAATACGCCATTAATTCCAGTATCTGATGGTGTAGGTGAAATTGTATCCCTCGGAGAAAACTCAAACAAATTTAAAATTGGGGATAGAGTAAGTGGGATTTTCACTCAAAGCTGGATTACGGGTGAGCCGACACAACAAAACTGGGTAAGTACACTAGGCAGTCCGTTGAATGGACTGCTCGCTGAATTTGTTGTGCTGCCAGAAGAAGGGTTAGTTCATGTACCTGATCGATTGACGGATATAGAAGCGGCAACCCTGCCTTGTGCAGGCGTGACAGCATGGCATGCACTCATTGAGGAAGGCAAGATTAAAGCGGGTGATACCGTTGTCGTACAGGGGACAGGTGGCGTCTCCTTGTTCGCACTTCAATTCGCAAAACTGTATGGAGCAACTGTTATTGTAACATCAAGCAGTGAAGAGAAGCTTAATAGAGCGAAGGAAATTGGGGCGGATATTGGCATTAACTATAAGCAAACACCCGAATGGGATAAGGCTGTACTTTCACTGACGGAGGGACGTGGAGCAGACCATATCGTTGATCTTGGCGGATCAGCTACGTTAAATAGATCGATCTCAGCACTCCGTGTAGGTGGACATATCAGCATGATCGGCGGTCTATCGGGGTTTCGTGTAGAAGGATTTGACATTATCCCTGCAATAGTTAGAAAAGCGCGTCTGCAAGCGATCAACGTAGGCAGCCGGGACATGTTTGAAGCGATGAATTTTGCTATTGAACATAGCGAGCTACATCCCATAGTTGATTCAGTGTATCCATTTGAACTTGCTGTAGATGCGCGTCAGTACTTGACGAAGGGGTCATATTTTGGGAAAGTTGTTATTTCATTTAAACATTAATGCCATTATTTTTAAGTAAACATGATTCTTTTTCTACAATCTCATAACTAATATTTCCCCGTTCGATGAGGAGAAAAACACAAAAAGCCCATTCAATGGGCTTTTTGTGTTCATGCTATTTAAGAAAATATTCACTGTCTGAATAGATGGAAGGCATTAAGCATTCTGATTAGTAGCCACAGCCGCCGCCAAAGATGCCGCAACTACAAGCTATAATGACCAACAAAATGAACAGAACCAGGATAATACCAACACTGTGATTAGCACCACCAACAAATCCACCCATCAAACATTCACCTCCAATGTTTAAAGTACACTGTAGTTTATGTGCGTATGGTACGGTATGATTGGACGTTTGTTCTGTAAGGATATTAGCCCAATAAGCTGTTTGTAAGAAAAAGAGAAAGCCCATGGCATGGACTTTCTCTTTTTTACTATGAGATGTTATAGGTTAAATGAGCATACATTGTGGCAGGTGCTGTTATGGTTTTATTCATTCGACGTAAGACAGAACAGGGTTTGTTATCTAGACAGTTTTTGTTCTAAGCGCGGTCACGGCAGTGAGTAGCGATAATAACCAACAAAATGAACAGAACTAGAATAAAACCGATATTTCCCATCAAACATTCACCCCCTGTGTTTTGACTACACTATAAATTATGTATTGCTAGAGCGAAGTGATTGGATGGTTGTACTGGTATGATAATAGCCTTATAGAATACAAACATAGCAGCTCATATTATTTTCGGTGTTTTAGATAAAAAATCGTTTAAGCGAGCAAAGACATCGACATCACAAAGTCTTATATTAATAGTGAAAACATTTACAGAGGAGTGATTTCGATGGAAAATACAAAAGTCATGTTCGTGAGCCCCTTACAAGTTGAGACGGTTAAAGAGAATTACACTCTAAAAAAATTGAATGAAAATGAAATATTTGTGCAATTGATATATTCCCTCATTAGCCCAGGAACTGAACTAGCAATGTTAACGGGTAAAGAGGAATGGGCTAAGCTTCCGCTATGTCCGGGATATGCAAGCGTAAGCAAAGTAATGGAGACAGGTGAGGGCGTTAAAGATTTGCAGCCAGGCGATATCGTGTTTCATTATGGACAGCATAGCAAATATCAAGTTGTTAACACGAATGAGCTATGTATTCAAGTTCCTGAAAATCTGGATTTAAAATGGGTGCCATTTACCCGTATGGCTACGGTCGCCTTCACATCGGTACGTGTTTCTGAAATTGAAATTGGTGACTTTGTAAGTGTGACTGGGCTTGGATTAGTCGGTAATTTGGCTGCTCAGCTAGCTCGGCTTCAGGGAGCTACGGTTATTGGGGTCGATTTATCAAAAGAAAGAATTCGGACTGCCGAGGCATGCAGCGTGGATTACACGATTGATGGTGGAGTAGAAGATACAAAGCAACAGATATCAATGTTAACCAAGGGTGCTGGTGTATCCACACATATTGAGGCAACTGGCGTACCTGCTGTCGGAGTTGACAGTCTGAAGTGGATTGCTAAGCTTGGCGAAATCATTTTCTTGGGAAGTCCTCGCGGAGAGTACAACACAGATGTTACTGATATATTAAACTATTGTCATCTTTATGGCCGAGGCTGTATTACGTTTAAGGGCGCGCATGAGTGGCGTTATCCGGTTGAACCTAATGAATTTGTTAAACACTCATTAGTTAGAAATTCAGAAATTGTATTTGAGCTTATGAAACAAAATAGGCTGCAGATCGAACCATTAATTAGTCATGTGATTAAGCCGGAGCAAGCACAAGAAGCGTACGAGGGACTAAGAGTCAATAAAGATCAGTATAATGGTGTATTGTTTGACTGGTCTTAATCGGATAACAGCTGAATGATCTATTCTAGCGGATTAACAGATTTAATTATGAGTATTTTTGATATGCATCATTTATAATGGGAGGAGGATGGATAGAAGCGTTTCGATAGCAGGGGTGAAAGAAATGGATGAGTCTTGGATGAACAGCATATCGCCTTTCGTAAGGGCGGTGAGAATGATGACGACTTCATCCTTAGCCGGTGAATGGATGGATCATGATCATGTGTTTACCTATATCGAACAAGGTGAAGCTGAGTTTTTCTTGAGTGGTGTTAAATATGTTGCTCAAGAAGGCGATGTGTTGTTGATGCATCCTTTTATGCCTCACATTATTCGATCGATCTCTGATCAACCATTAATTCAATATATTTTTCATTTTGATCTATATTATGATGAGGAAAGAAGTTTATTGGATTTCACAACAGCTTCCAAAATTCATAATACTTATACTGCAGATAAGGAAATGCAGTTAACATCCATTATTCCCATTTCACACATACAGTTGGCAGACAGAATAGAGCTGAAAAAGAAGTTTTTGCAGCTTCACAAACATTTTCAGGAGAAAAGAGCTGGACATTTTATATTAACTAAATCAATCTGCTTGGAGCTGTTATATTTATTTTTTAAAAATCAAACGGATCGCAATGAAGGGAAATTGACTAAAGGCTGGGCATTCATTGAAAGAGCAATCCATTACATCCATGACAGCTATCAAGATCCTGATTTAAATAATGTTTCTATTAGTAAATATGTYGGGGTGTCTACGAATCATTTATCTCATTTGTTTAAGCAGCAGCTTGGGATATCCATTCATAAATATGTAACGCATATTAGAATTGAGCATGCAAAATTACTGATCATGGAAGGGAAGTATACCGTGACAGAAATTTCTGAAAATGTTGGTTACTCCAGCATCTATTTATTTAGTCGTTCATTTAAAGCCGCTGTAGGCATAACGCCCAGTGGCTTTGCGGGTGCACAAACTAAAGTCATACAATTGTGAGAAATGCCGCCAGTGATCTGGCGGCATTTCTGTTTTGTGTGGTATTCCATTGTTATGGGGAGCCAATTCGTTGTTATTTTTTAATTTTAAGTCCTAAAGCTTGCATAAGTTTATGAAATACATCTGTATTTTCGTAGATTCCTGTAAACAGCTCAGCATTTGGACCCATAGCTGTAATCGGAATATCTACGGCAGTATGACCTGATGTTGTCCAATCCACAACAAAATTAAATTTGCTGTTAGCGACGGCGAAAGGACCATCTTCTTTGGAAATTCCGTCGCCGGACTCATCATCGGCATTCACTTCTTCGATGGAGAAACCGCCAGTTTCATGATCGGCTAATACGAGGACAAGTGTATTCGGGTTTTTCTTGGCAAAATCTTTGGCGACTTGAACGGATTTATCCAATTCTTGACCGGCTTTGATCGTCATTTTGGCATTGTTTTGGTGAGCAAACTCATCCGTTCCTTCTTCCTCAACCATTAGGAAAAAGCCTTTATTATTTGTAGCGAGCGTATCTATCGCTTTTTTTGTCATCTCTGCTAGAGATACAACGGGGTTATAAATATCGCCTTCGCCTTCAGGTTTTTGTTGGAACATTTCTTCATTAGCGAACAGACCAAGCAGCTTGCCTTTTTTCACTTTTTGCATTTCTGTTTTGCTTGAAACGTAACTGTACCCTAATTGTTTTGCTTTATTTACGAGATTTCCTTGTGTTCCTTTGCTTTTTTCAGAAGGATCTTCGATCGGCTCATCTGGGAATTTACCAGGCTCTCCAGCTGGATACCAGAAATCTTCGCCTCCACCGAGAATGACGTCAACTTTGCTTTGTGTCAATAGCTGCAAAGCGATCTCACTTTGTTTAGAGCGATCATCAACATGTGCGCCGAAAGCAGCTCCCGTAGCGTCTGTTACTTGACTTGTAGTTACAATTCCAGTTGATTTTCCAGATTCCTTGGCGTATTCCATGATCGTTTTTACTTTTACTTTATTGGCATCCATTCCAATTGCACCATTGTACGTTTTCACACCGCTGGCATATGCCGTAGCTGATGCAGCTGAATCGGTTACAGGAACAGTAGAGCTCGTGTGCAGCAAACCTACGTAAGGCATTGAATCCATAGCGAGGTTGCCTTTTAAACCGACGGTAGCAAGGCGGATAGCATCACGTTGAGCCGTTCCCATCCCATCGCCAATAAACAAAATGACATTTTTCGTTTTTGTAGTAGCTGCTTCAACTTGATTAGGCGATTGTGTACTGATAATGCTCGTAATCAGAAGGGCAGTAGCTGCTGTACCTACAATCGCGGCCTTAATTCCGTTCTTTTTAACAAGTTTCATAAATTCCCTCCTAAAGTAAGTTTACTATTTTATAGTAGAGTAATTACATTAAGAGAGTGTTTTCTTCATTTCTTGTTATTGTAAAAGATGGTTTCTCAACCTCCGTACATTCAGATAACATTACCTTTAATCATGGTCCATTCTACTTGGAAATGTTCATTCATCAAAACAAGATCGGCATCTAATCCTGTTTTGATTGTACCTGTCCTATGATCCATACCTAATATTCGTGCAGGAGTCGTTGAGGCCATTTGAATAGCGTCGAGCATGGAAATACCGGTTTCGGTCGTGAAGCGGAGTGCTTCATTCATTGTAACTACACTAGAGGCTAATGTTCCATCCGCTAGCTGTGCAACGCCATTGGTTACTGTTACTTGATGGCCGCCAAAGAGATAGCTGCCATCTCCTAAACCCATAGCTTGTAATGCATCTGTGATCAGTACCATGTTTTCGGGTCCTTTTATG
>NZ_JBFTSN010000415.1:0-5579 GCF_056400045.1 Paenibacillus sp. 01L418 | reverse complement strand
GTGTAGTGTCGTAATCGATGCTCTATTCATTAGGGCAAGTTGCCTTCGCAAATGCTCCGAATCGGGTTGCTTTTCCAATTCAAGCTCTAAAGCGTTTCGAATCCTATCCTTCATTTCCGCTGCAGCCGCCTTCGTAAAGGTTGCAACGAGCAGACGGTCAACATCGGCGTTCGCTGATATTTTACGGATGATTCGCTCAACGAGAACGGCTGTTTTACCAGAACCCGCTGCAGCAGCTACAAGGATGTTCGAGCCGCTTGTAACGATTGCATCCCATTGATCATCGGTCCATGTACTATTTTCCGGCTTGGGCGAATCCTTTGCAGTGTGCATCATCCATTACTCCCCCTCTAGCTGCTGCCATATATGTTCCTTAGAAGGTTTGCTCAGCTTTCTATACTCATTTCCGTCGAACTGAGCATCAAACTGACAAACCGCTTTATAATCGCAATACTGACAAGGTGTTTTTGTTCCGATACGATAAGGCTCAATTGAAACATCACCCGACTGTATCGAGCTGCCAATTCGGCTGATTGTATTTCTAACAGAATGGCGAAGCACATCCCATTGTTCATTCGAGACGACCGAAGAGCTGCTATAAAAGCTTCCATCCCGCTTCAAAGCAACGGGCAGCAGCTCTGAATAGCCAGTGTCCAGCTCATCGTCCATCAGTCTAACGGTTTCCGAATCAGCCGTAACCAGTCCACGCATTTTGAATCGCTTTAAGAGCTGACCGTTTGCTTCAGCAGGGCTAATGCTGTTGGTCAGCGCCAGAATTGGATTATGCACATGAAAATAAAGTACACCGGCCGGAGAAGCAGGTCGACCAAGCCATGCCGATGCATGTGTAACCAGTACATCCAAATAAGTCAGCATCTGCAGGGAAAGCCCATGGGCAACTTCTTCAAGTCTAAGATGCGTCGAACTCGATTTGTAATCAAGCACACGCAGCAGCAGACCTTCCTCCGTTTCTGCAGCATCAACACGGTCGATCCTGCCGATAATCTCTATCTCACCGCCAGCCTCAAGCGGAATGCGGAGTGCCGGCAGCTTCCCATCAGGGCCAAAATCGACCTCGGTGCCTACAGGATGGAATTGCGCCCTTCGCGCATGTTCACCCAGCATAAGCGCTGCTTGGCCAACAATTTCCTTCAGCTTGCGAGCGATATATTGAAAACGACTGCTGCTTAACAAGATTTGTGATTGCAGCTTAGGAACCAAATCATCGACCGTTTGCGAGACGACCGCCTTAAGCTCCGCTTCCGATGTTTTTCCCCAGCGTCCTCCAAAGCTCGTCGCCACCTTACTTAGAGCAGCGTGAAACAATTGACCAACATCAGGGGCATCCAGCCGGTAAAGCTTTCTTTCCCTCAGCTTTAGGCCGTGTATGGCAAAATGCTGAAATGGACACGATACGAACCGTTCCATGCGCGATACACTAACTTGCAGCCTCGCTCCATAAAGCTCTCGCGCTGTATCCTTAGAAAGGAACTGCTCTTGGTTCTCATAAGTTAAGGAGCTTGTCAGCAGCTGAAGCTTCTGCTGCCACTCCGGTCGAACCGCGTACCAATTGTATAGATCCCACCAGAAAGGCGCAATATCTGCTCCCTGCTGCCATTTCCGAATAGCTCCGATCAAATAGGACATCGTACGCTGCGGCTGCGATACGAACTTTCTTTGCTCGGACAATGGCAAGCTTGGCGATGGCTCTGCCGCGATACTTTGAACGGCTATGCCCGGGAACAACTGACGGACATGCCTTACAATCTCCGAAGGCAGCAAGCTTTTCCCTTCCTCGTCGGCTTGTGCCCAGCTAAGCCATAAATGCTTGCTTGGCGTGGTCAATGCGTTATAGATCATAAATCGCTCATCAAGCAGGCGCCTGCGCACCCCTGGCGCCATTACGATTCCATCATCAGCCAAACGTTCCCGTTCCGATTCGGTAAGAATGCCGTCTTCTTTCACACGCATCGGCATGATGCCATCATTTGCGCCCAATACATAACATACATGTATATGCCCCGACCTTGTTCGGTCCATGCTGCCGATCAATACTTGATCCAGCGCTGGAGGTACCGCAGCAAGCTTCAAGCTGTCAAGCCCCGCCTCAATCATGCCGGCGAACAATTCTGGTGTTACGGTCTGTTTTCCAGCCAGTTCAACTAATTGATCCAAAAGCTGCATGACACTGTCCCAAAGCTGCTTGTGGCTTCTTGCTCTTTGTGTTTTCCCGGCTCCAGTATCTTGAATGCTCCAGCGCTCGAGCTTATCTGCTGCTTCGGATTCATCGAGCAAACGATATAAAGCCTCGCACATCCCTTGAACATTTTCGGCCTTATTCAGTGCATCAGAGAAGCGGCGAAGAGGAGGAACAACAACCTCTCTGGCAGCAAGTACGATATTGAATTCACGCTGCGCCTTTTCGCTGATTTTGGTCTCTATATCCTCGTCATCATCAAGCGAAACAGGAACTAACGGATGCCAACGCTTATTGTCAAGCCATTTCCAACCATCAATCCCTGCAGCGAGCGCATAGTTTTCCAGCATATCGAACCAATCTCTAGGCAAACTTCCGTCAACCTTGAACAACATCTCCGTCTTAATGCAGCGGAACACCGCATCGTATCGCCAGCCAAACAAGACGGTTTCAAGCGCAGACCGAATAAACTCAACCAATGGATGATGGATGGCCTTCTCCTTCTGATCGACAAAATAAGGAATGCCGTAATCAGCAAAGACTAGTCCGATATAGTCGGTATAATCCTCTGCATTACGTACCATAACCGCAATATCCCGCCAGCGCAGCCCTTCTTTACGTGCTCTGCGAACGATATCGCGTGCAACGGCCTCAACCTCGGCACGTCGATTCGCAGCGGCATGCAACGATAAGCCGCAGCGAGCATCTTCTGCGTCCAATATCGTTTTGTCAGCGATAAGCATCGGTATTCTCTCGCTATAATGCTTCTCAAGATGAGCAAGCATTGGACTGCTTTTAAACCGAACAGGAGGAATTTCGTCTAGCAATATGGGAGAATCGACCTCAACCTCATATTGTGCAGCCAGCTCCATCAGCTTATTGTAGGTTTCTGCTGTTGGATGAAACAGATCTAGTTCATGCGGCAGCTCGCCTATTCCATAAGTTCTGTTTAGTGTAAGTGTGACCGTCACCTGAGCGGATGAACCGATCAACGTTCCTAGCGCTTCGTATTCCGTTGGCGTAAATCCATAAAATCCATCCACCCATATATGCGCGCCGTTCATAGCAGAGGCATTAGCAAAACCATTTTGCAAATAACGCAAATAATCCTCGGCGTCAATATACATGCCCGCGAGTTCCTGCTCCATCTGACTATAAATGAGCTGCAAATCATGCAGCTTGCGCTTTAGCAATGTTGATTGGCCTGCTTCTGCCTTAGAAGCGTCCTGCTTGTCCTGTAAGAGCTCGGAATCTATTCCGTACCTTTTCCACTCTGTTAGAAGCTCAGCAAGCCTATCGATGAATCCAGGCTGTTCCGCACCGTTTTGAAACAGCTCAAGCTGCTTTCCTAGCCGATGTACGATCTTGTAGAGAAGCATATGCTTCCCCGTATCGTTAATCGGAACGAGCGCCGTTCCGCCCGTCTCCTGCATGACCCGAAAGGCAAGGCGCCGAAAGCTAAGCGCCTGTGCCCTGATCGTCCCGTTTAATTCACCGCTCTGCAGCAGCGCATATTCGGTTTGAAAAGTAGCCTGTTCCGGCACAAGCATGACGAGCGGCGGTCCGTCCGGTTGATCGCGCAGCTGCTTTCTTATTTCATTCAAGCAATAGGATGTTTTTCCGGCTCCCGAACGCCCGATGACAAAGCGAAGCGACATGTGCAACTCTCCCGTCTATTCGTTTAAATCAATTATTTGCTTCGTACTTCAAATATTGCGAATTTCAAGTAATGTCCTTCATTCACGCCGAGCAGCTGAGGATGATCCTTGCCTGCCGCGCGCCATTCAACCAAACGAAGAAGCTTGCCTGCATCTACAGCCGCTTCTTGGATCGTTTCCAGAAACAGCTCAGGACGCATATGATACGAGCAGCTTGCCGTAACTAAATATCCGCCCTCATTCACAAGCTTTAAGCCTTGTAAATTGATATCTTTGTAGCCGCGGCATGCGCCTGCTACTGCGCTCTTCGTTTTTGCAAATGCCGGCGGATCAAGAATAACAACATCCCAGGTCCGCCCCGCTCCGCCTTCCATCTTCTTAGACGTATCTACGCCGCCAAGAGCGCGCTGTTTTCTCTCGTCGAGCCCTTTCACTTGAACGCGCAAATAATCGAAAGCGTCTGCGACAACAAACTCGACCCGATCGGAGTACCCGTTGCGCTCAACGTTGCGCTTTGCGGTTTCGATGGCGTGCTCCGAAACATCCAAGCATGTTACTTTCTTGGCGCCATATTTGCAAGCATGCAGTGTGAAGCTTCCTGTATGGGCAAAACATTCAAGCACCGATGCGCCATCCCAGAAAGGAAAAGTGACCACTTTGCCATTCGCGTTCACCGGCACTAAATCGGATGTACCAGATGATTTACTTACAACGCTTGCCTCGGTTGGAATAGAGCCTGATTCCAGTGCTTCACGCTCTACGAGATGAATACCGCTCCGGCCTCCCCAGCCTTTCATAAGCGGAGCAATGGCAGCACGGTTTTCACGTTGATCGAAGAAATAGCCTGTTTTCTGGCCTTCAACAATATCAACCTCAAGCTTCAAGCCATTTTCCTCAATTTCAATAATGGATGGGCAATCGCCGTAAAGCACGCCCGTCCGCTCTTCCAATCCTTCAAGCACTCGAACACCTACATCACTGCGCTCATAGATGCCGACAGGCTGAAATACGTCAATCAACGCCTCAATCAGCGCTTCTCTTCTTACATCCATCCCAAGAGTCAAAAGCTGAAGCACCAGCACATGGTTGAAACGGTCAACAACAAGCCCAGGAAGAAAATCCGCTTCCCCGTAAACTAAGCGGCAATCGGCATCCGCAACGAAGCGACGGCGATGCTCTTGACACTGACGAAGGCGATCACGGAAAAAGCTTGCATCCATCGCAGCGATTGGCGTATGTGCAACGATTCTTACTGTAATTTGTGATTTTGGATTCCAATAGCCTGTTGCTAAATAACGTCCTTGATGGTTAACAACATCAACCAAATCACCCGGCTCTGCATTGCCTTCCAAACGATCAATTTCTGTCGCATAGACCCATGGATGTCCTTGCTCCAGCCTCTTTTTCCTTGCTTTTAGAAGAAATATTTTTGGATTGCTCACGTTTATCTCGCTTCCCCTCATTGGACTTGCTAGTCATGCTTGTCTTGCTTGCAGCATATGTATATTTACGAATCAAAACTTGAAATAAATAATAAGGAGTCCAAACCATGGTTCAGACTATACTCATTCCAATGCTGCTTGGGTTTTCTGTTTTCATGTGCGGCATGAAGCTGATGGAGCTGGCGCTGCATCGATTAGCCGGTCCGTATTTGACCGGAATCCTAAAACGATCAACCGCAACCCCGATTCACGGACTAGCAATCGGAACGGTCACAACTGCTT
>NZ_JBFTSN010000414.1:0-5599 GCF_056400045.1 Paenibacillus sp. 01L418 | reverse complement strand
AGTGAAAACAACGCGGCTCGATATCTTGAGAAAGCGGTTACATCCAGTGAATTCGCCAGTTATCTTGCATTATCTAATTTTCAGGCATAAGGCTAGGAATAGAAAAGAACCACCGCGGCTTGCGATGGTTCTTAAATCTGTAACGGCTACATTGGCCGTTCGATATGATCCTTTTGTTGTTTGCTTTTATAATATTTATAAATGATAAAACCAACAACGATAACAATGATGGCATAAATGACCCATATTAAGTATTTGTAAATATGATCAGAGAGGTCTTGCACTTGATCTCCCACGAACGTACCAATAATAAAGTAGATGAGTGTCCATACAAATGCGGATGGGTAAGCGAAGATTGCGAATCTTTTGTAAGGCATGCGATTCATCCCCATAACATATGGCGTGACATGTCTTAAAAAAGGAAGGCAAAGGCTAAGGCTGATGGCGTAGCCGCCGTACTTTTCACTTAACTGTTCGGATTTAGCGACAAATTTACTTATGTTTTTCTTCTGGCTGAACCAGTTGGACAACTTGCTTCCTGCAAATCTACCGATGCTGTATCCAAAGGTCATCGCGGAGCAAATACCAAGACACGTCATAATAAAAGCGGGTATCGGCGATAATACACCGGATTCAGCTAATGCTCCGCCAGTCATCACGACTGCTTCATTAGGTATGGGCAAACCGATTAAACCAAGACATAAAACGAGGAATAAAGCGAAATAACCAAAATCATCTATTATGTTCAATAATAAATCATACATTGAGCAACATCCTAACCTACCAAAAAATAGAATTTTTATTATTCCACTTCAAACATGTTAACATATCCGAATCCGAAAGGATACCATACATACGATTGGTGAGAGGAAAGGATTCAAATTTAACCATTTCGTAACTAATTGCTTTTCAGGAACAGTTACAATAGGGAATAGGTTTTATGTGTATGAAGGGGCGACTATTCTCATGCTGGATTTCCAAAAAAAGGTGGATGCTTTACGGCGATATGAATCGCTATGTTTTACGGTATGCGTCACAATCTTAATAGAAGAACATGCTTCATATAAAACAGCTGAACAGGCTTTATGTCAGCTTTTTGGCGATCGTGAATTTTGGCGTACAGCTGAAGTTGATCGATCACAATATATATTGCGGGTTTGTACTAAATTATGCATGCAAAAGAAGGAGATTCGTTTATCGCGAACGTCTTGATTGAAATAAATACGTTGATATTTCATGCTTCCAGCGACCATAATAGAAAGGTCGTGTGAATATTTTTTTTATTTATCATGTTATTCACAGAAAGGATGAACAATGAACGCTAATCAGACTCGGAAAAAAGTAACCATTGCATTATTCGTAGCCACATTTCTTGCTGCCATCGAGGGGACGATCGTTAGTACAGCCATGCCTAGCATTACGGGAGAACTTCAAGGAATCCAGCAGTACAGCTGGATTATTTCGATCTATTTGCTCGCAACCGTTATTACTACTCCTGTTTACGGCAAGCTATCCGATCTTTACGGTCGAAAGAAAATTTTTATTATCGGGGCATTGATTTTTCTTGCAGGCTCCATGCTCTCTGGTGTAGCGCAATCAATGAATCAGCTTATTATGTTTCGTGCTTTGCAAGGACTCGGAGCAGGTGCGCTCACGACGATACCTTATACGATCATTGGAGATTTATATCCCTATGAACAGCGTGCGAAGGTACAGGGCTGGATGTCAAGCATATGGGGGATAGCGGGTATTTCAGGCCCATTGTTTGGCGGTCTGTTGGTCGATTACATATCCTGGCGGGCAATCTTCTATATGAATTTGCCGTTTGGAATCGTTGCTATTTATTTGCTCTCCACTTCACTGCGGGAGACATTGGAGAAGAAAAAGAGACATATCGATTATCCTGGCATCATTACCTTTACGATCGCTATGTTCAGCTTCTTGTATGCGATGACGCTAATTCGCGATGCCGATGGTGGCAACGGCGGAAAACTAACGATTAGCGTATTATTTGGTATAGCTGTACTATTTTTCGTCATTTTTGCTCGTATCGAAAAACGTTCTCCAGAACCGATCATTCCATTCCAGCTATTTCGGAATCCGATTATTAGCATGGCGAATCTTAGCAGTTTCTTATTGTGTGTGATCAATGTCGTCATAATATTTTATTTGCCTTTATGGATACAAGGCGTATACGGCAAACCGGCTACCTATTCTGGACTTGCCATGATTCCACTATCCGTAGCATGGCCGCTGGGCTCAATATTAGCAGGAAACTGGATAGCCAAAAAAGGATTGCGCTTTATTAGTGTGGCGGGCTCTTGCTTCTTGTTCGTCAGCAGCATTGGTTTCGCTTTTATGACAGCTTCTACATCCATTGTATTATTTATCATTTATACGTTTTTGGCAGGGCTTTCGTTTGGCCTTTCTCTTACATCCATAACGGTAGCTGTATCTTCAGCTGTCGGCTGGGAGCTTCGTGGATCTGCTGTGGCCAGCAACAATTTCATTCGTACACTCGGCCAGACCATTGGGATTACTGTGTTTGGTTTGCTGCTTCATACCGGTCAAGCTGATCGAATTGAAGCAACGGTTCTTGCAGGAAGCTTGCATACGATATTTATATGGGTAGCGGTATTATCTGTTTTTGTTGTATTTGTATCCATTGGCATGCCTAAGATTAAGCAGCCTGAACAGCAGCAAAGAAATGCTTCTTAGAAAGGTCGATTAAACAGATGAATCCAATTGATTTGGAAGCTAGTAACAAGCTGTTAGCCGAATGGAAAATGAAATCTGTTATCGTGCTTCAAGGACAAAAGCTGCTTGGCGAATGGTATGAGAGCGGACAGGATTCAATCGGTCCGCTCTATTCTTGTACAAAAAGCGTCTTATCCTCGTTGATTGGAATCGCGATTGATAAACATTTTCTTAAGAGTGTGGACGAGCCCATTACGAATTATTTGGAGCATCCGCAGGAAATAAGCGAAGCGCTCAGCCAAATCTCTATCAAGCATTTGCTGACGATGACGCCTGGGTTTGAATGGCCTGACTTTGACAAGCCATATAAAGCCTTGAAAGCAGCGAAAGATCCCATACAATTTGTATTTAATCAGCCGCTGATTTCTGAACCTGGAACGGCTTTTGCTTACAATTCGGGAGGATCTCATCTGTTGTCTGCGATATTGACTTCAGCGACTGGGATGCCGGCTCTTTCGTTTTCCAAAGATTATTTGTTTGGTCCGCTTGGTTTTCGCAGTGCGAGATGGATGGAACGGGCAGGTATTAATGAAGGCGGAACCGGGCTTCAATTGTATGGCAGAGATCTTGCGAAGATTGGCAGTTTATTTGTAGGTAGTGGACATTTTGACAACGAGCCGCTGCTGTCAGCTTCATGGATAACAGAATCGACTCAGCTCCATCATCGCGGATTGATGCAGTATGAACCGCCGATATATGGCGGCTATGGCTATCATTGGTGGTATTCGCCGGAGAGTCACAACGGCCAATGCGATTGTTATTTTGCTTTTGGCCATGGCGGTCAATATTTGCTCATCGCGCCAGAGCATGAGCTTGTGATCGTCGTTCGAAAACAAATAACGAAACGAAATGAGGCAATATGGTCAAGACGCCTTATATTTGAACATATTATTCCGTCTTGTTTAGGAACAAATAAACAATAAACGGTATGTGAATAAATCAAAAGCCGCTCCAAACGCGATTTTTTCGTGCTTGGAGCGGTTTTTTGTTCTTTTTGCTGAATTGAATTTTTTCTATGGAACATTAATGTCACATTAATGTTAAGTAGTTCCACGAATTCGTAGTAAAGCATATAAATATTTAAAGAAACGTATTGCCTAACGATCGAATCTGCATTATTATGTTAGATAACCTTACACAAAGAAAGTAAATGCCTCCATTGTCTTTCCGTTTGTAGGATGACGGTGATGCTGTAATTAATAAAGGCAGAATATTTGGTGAATTTAACATACTAGCACTTGAGGCATGAGGGGGAATTTTTGAATGACAACTATACTTATTCGGAACGCAGTAGTTATGACTATGAACCACGACAATCAGATTTTCACAGGTGATGTCTTAATAGAGGGAAGCCGAATTGCCCAAATGGGCGAACGGTTGGACACACAGAATGTTGAACGTGTTATTGAAGCAGGCGGAAAAGTGCTGCTGCCCGGGTTTGTACAAACGCATATCCATTTATGCCAAACGCTGTTTCGAGGGAGGGCTGATGATTTATCACTCATTGAATGGTTGAAGGAAAAAATCTGGCCACTTGAGGCTGCTCATAGTGAGGATTCTGTTTACTACTCAGCCATGCTCGGGATTGGCGAACTGATTCGCAGCGGTACAACGACAATTCTGGATATGGAGACGGTTCATTATACAGAATCGGCTTTCCAAGCCATTAAAGAAAGCGGCATTCGAGCTCTCTCTGGAAAAGTGATGATGGATCATGGTACGGAGGTGCCGCTTGCTCTGCAGGAAAATACTCAAAAATCGCTGCAGGACAGTGTGGATCTTCTCGAAAAATGGCATGGTGCCGAAAATGGGAGAATTCAATACGCCTTTTGCCCGCGTTTTGTTGTTTCATGCACCGAGGAATTGCTTATTGGGGTTCGTGACTTGTCTGCCAAGTATGGCGTAATGGTGCACACGCATGCATCGGAAAACCAGGGCGAAATTGCAATGGTTGAGGCGGAACGCGGAATGAGAAATGTCGTCTATCTCGATCATATTGGACTTGCGAAGCCGAATCTCATTTTGGCACATAGCATTTGGTTAGATGAGGAGGAAAAAAGAATTATACGGGAGAGGGGAGTCAAGATTACTCATTGCCCGGGCTCTAATATGAAGCTTGCGTCAGGCATTGCAGAAATTCCGCATCTTCTTGAGCAAGGGATTGATATTGGCATTGGTGCGGATGGCGCGCCTTGCAACAATAATTTGGATATGTTTCAGGAGATGCGCTTAACCGCTTATATGCAAAAGGTGAAGCATGGTCCTACGATTATGAATGCAAAAACGGTGCTGCGGATGGCGACGATGGGCGGAGCGAAGGTGCTTGGCTTAGAAAATGAGATTGGCAGTATTGAGACTGGGAAACTCGCAGATTTGCAGCTGCTTGATTTGGAGGATTTCCATGTGTATCCATCATTTGATGCAGATTGGTATTCAAGAGTTGTTTATGCGGCGACAAGAGGCGATGTTGATACCGTTCTTATTGATGGGCAAGTGGTCATGGAAAACAAGATCGTGAGAACGGTTGATAAAAAAGTTGTCTTAAAGGAAGCGGATCGCTCACTCAAAAAATTGATCGCTCGATTGTAGCTGATAGGTTGAAGGCTAGACTGAATGATTACCATGCGAGGGCTAAATACGCTAATTGCTAATGGAGGGATAGCGGATGGATATGCATGATGTATTGGAATCGTTGAAGGTAAGCGACGAGCCGGGTGTGCTCGCTACCATTGTATGTGTTAAGGGTCATTCCTATCGTAAGACCGGAGCGTCGATGTTGTTCAGCTTCAGCGGTGATCAGATTGGATCGGTTAGCCCTGGCTGCTTGGAGCAAGATTTGTTG
>NZ_JBFTSN010000413.1:0-5641 GCF_056400045.1 Paenibacillus sp. 01L418 | reverse complement strand
GCTCATATCCTTCCATAGCCTTTAATAGTGCTTTCATTCGTGTATCCAGAATCCGAGCGTCCAGCATGCCTGGTTCCGCTCTGACCTCTTCATATTTGATGATATCCCCTTTTCCAAGAAACATCTTGCCTTCAACAGCTTCTATCGCTTGTCGGTAGGATACTTGCAGCTTTTCTATCGAATGAACTGCTTCACCGAGGCCGGTTGTTATCGATACCGTTAGATGCTGCGAAAGCGCATTGCATAACGTTTTGACGGTTTGACCAATAGCTTTGTCTTCCAGCAATATAGCAATGCGTTGAGATGACAGCTTGCAGTATGGCAGCATGCCTATCTTTTGAATCGTTTCATGTACAATTTGAAGAGAGTTGCGCGACCATTCTCTCTGTGAAGATGCGTTCTCGGTTTGTCTCAACGACTGATTATCCAGTTCCATAATCGCAACACGGATAGGCCAGTTCAATTGATCGAAGCCATAGTGTAAAATCAGCTTGGACATGGAAACGCCCTCCGTTGTTTCCAATCCTTCCAACACATGAATCAAAAAGTCGCTTTTGGCAATCGGAATCATTTGTTGATAGGCTTCTTCCACTTCACGCTGCTTGTTCTCCTCATCAAGATCCTGCTTCACCTTTAACAAAGACGACACCAATTCATTGTCATCCATTGGCTTTAGTACATAATTGTAAGCCTTTAAAGATAACGCCTGCTGTACGTAGCTGAACTCCTGATAGCCGCTAACGAATATAATACGCATATTAGGTTTGCGTTCGAGTGCAATTCGGGCAAGCTCAAGTCCTGACATATAAGGCATATTAACATCGCTGACTAATATATCGATGGGCTGCTCATCTATTATTTCGCATGCTGATAATGCATTATTTACGCTGCCCTTCACTTCCATTCCAAGCTCAGACCAAGGAATAAACCGTTTCATTCCTTCCAGATCGAGTTCTTCGTCATCGACTAACAATACCTTATACATAAGAGCAGCTCCTTCAAGTTAACAAATTTACGTTACTCTTGATTTAATACTTTTAAGTTTTCTTGCCACTTCGACGTAATAAAATCTAAATATTCTTGAAAACCTGATTCCATCGAATCCTTATGCGCTAAATCCAATATCTCTAATACCTCTTCATCCGTTTGCCCGTACATCGCATATGAGCGCGCGCTTAACCATATTTCTTTCACCCGCGCAAAGATTCTGCCTTCGTCAGAATTTGGTGTCGGTTGCAAATTGATAAACGGTGTTGCATCCCCCTGAGATTCCCAAGTTACCTTTTGCTGCCAATATGTAGACCAGTTTCGCTTGTCCTCAGGCAATGTTTTTTCATAATCGCTTTTGGTTTGATCGAGATATACCGTGTTGCCAACCCAAATCAACTCGCCAGAGATTGCTTGTATTTCACTCAGCCCATCCGGGTCTGATGTGTATTTGCTCGTAAATTTTGGCGTTATTCCATCTTCTTTGAAGCCATCCCAGTACCCGTTTGGCCCCGGCGGGCCCCACATCTGAACAGCAGAACCTTCCGGCCCTGTCATCCAATCCAGCATAGCGAATATCGCTTCTGGATTTTTTGCGCTTGTCGTTATTGTAGAGACATTCCAGCCAAGCACATTGTATGTGCCAGGATAAATCTTATTCGGATCCAATCCTTCCTTATAAATAGGATCGATAAAGATATAACCATCCTCCGGATTTTTCCTTACAAGCTCTGCATTAGCCAACATCACTTGACGCATAGGGTCCGCACTGGCATAAACCGCCACTTTACCGCTCATAAGCTTCTCACTTACCTGATCATCCGTTTGGGTCCAAGCATCCGAGGTAATCAATCCTTCACGCACAAGCTTTGCTACAAATAATGCCGACTCGCGAAATCCTTCATCTTTATAGATCGATGTCATCTTATCTCCACTCGTTACAGCGTAGTAGCGAGTAAAGCTATAATTATTTTCCTTGAAAGCGGAAAATAATTGATCAATTCCTTGCCCCTCACTGGCAATTCCTGTTTCAAAAGGTACGACGTCAGGATAGTTGGCTTTTACTTTATTGAGGTAATCATAAAGCTCATTTGTCGTAGATAGCTTAGGGGAACCTAATTCCCGATATATTCGTTTATTAACGACATAACCTGCGTTGCCGTACGGTTTATTAGTGTAATAATTTGGAAAATAATAAATATGTCCATCTGGTGCTCGAAGCAAATCTAAAATTTTAGTGCCTGCCCATTTTTTTAAATTTGGATATTTATCTATATAGTTATCGAGCGGTACGAGTAAGCCCGCTTCACGCAAACGTTCCAGATCATAACCGCGATCACCCCAAATGATATCCGGCAGCTGCTTGCTGGCAATCATCTTTCGAAGCTTCTGCTTTCCGTTTCCTTCTACGTCGATTCCTTTGATGTGAATATTAAGATTATCCTTAATCCACTTCGAAGAGGGATCTGCGCCCCACTGCGGCATCGAATAATAACTGTAGTGACCATAAAAAGAAATATCAAGCCTTTCTTTGCCTAGTTCATAGAGCTGATCGGGAGGTAGATTTATTTGTATTTCTTCCGTTGTTCCCTCATCAGTTATTGGAACTGGTTTACTGTCTACTCCACTGCAGGCGACAAGCATACTAACAATGAAATAGACCAACATGAACCGCAGGAACCTCTCTTTCTTCGCGTACACTGACCAAGCACCCCTTATATGAGCAGCATTTTTTGAAAAATCTCCCTTTAATAATATCAAAATAAATGCAAGCTATATATATAAAAGTTAAGTATAACCAAAAATACAGAGATATCCCAAGTGATCCAAATGGATCCCTTGGGATGATCTCTTTCACTATTAAACCTTATTATTCTCCAAGAATAGTTCTGTTAGCATGCCATCTTTCAGTACGCCATTCTAGAAGCTCTTTGTATTTATACGAATTAGCTTTCTTCTCAGCTGCATCTAGAATACGATCAACATCTGCATCACTCTTAGCTGTAGTTGATTCTGCTAGAGTCTCAAGAGTAAGATCAACAATTTGTTGTCTGGTATCACCGTATGGAGAATCCGGCTCAATATTAATGTTGGTAAGCGCTGTTGTATCATTAGATGACGGCCAAGTAATATCTCTCTGCCAACGTGCTGCCCAGTTTTGTTTTTCTAATGGCAGTGAATTAACGTATTTCAATTTTGCTGGGTCGATATACGATACGTTTCCTACGATGTGAACAACATCGTTTGCAGCCTGAATTGCTGTTACTTCCTCTTCATTGTAGTTTTCAGTAAAGATTGGTTGTTCATTTTCATCGAAACCTTTCCAGTTGCCGCCCTCAGGTCCGAAGAATGAGATTGTCATACCTTCAGGTCCTGTCATCCAATCAAGTGCTGCGAAGATTTTTTCTGGATCTTTTGCATGTTTAGTAATCGTCACAACGTTCCAACCAAGTGCATCGTAACCACCTGCAAAGATTTTGTTCTTATCAAGTCCAGCTTTGCGAACAGGCCAAATCATGAAATAACCAGCATTTGGATCTGCCTTTCTAAGCTCAGAATCTCCACGTGAAGCAAACGTAGTAACGCCTGATCCTGCATAAACAGCTACTTTACCAGTTACGATTTTTTCCGCAACGACATCTCTTGTTTGTGTCCACCAATCTTGTGCGATTAGCTTCTCACGGTACAATTTTGCAAGGTATTTTTGAGACTCACGGAAAGAAGGATCTGTAAAGAATGAAACGAGCTTATCCTCTTTGATTACGCCTTGTACATCGCTGCTCAATGATTTGTAGAGGTTGTTTTCACCAAATCCTGCGTAAACAACGCCTTGTCCTTGAATTTCAGAACCACGATCCAGTTCCAATGGAATCATATCAGTGTATTTCTCTTTTACTAATTTTAGGTATGCGTACAAATCATCAAATGTTTCAAGTGCTGGCGATCCAAGCTCAGCATACACTTTTTTGTTCACTACATAACCAGCTGTACTAGTTGGTTTATCTGTGTACCAGTTAGGGAATTTGTACAGCTTGCCATCCGCGGAACGAAGAAGTTCCATGGACTTAGGATTAAGATATTTCTTCAAATTCGGATACTTATCAAGATAAGGATCAAGCGCTACGAGCTGATCATTTGCAATAAGTCTTTCAATATCCGGATTGTAACGATCACCATAAATAACATCTGGCATTTGACTAGAGTCAGCCATAAAGGTCTGCATCAGCTGTGCAGAGTTCCCTTTTGCGTGAATCGGTTTGATCGTTACTTGTTTATTTTCTTTCAGGTATTTCCAAAAAGGGTTTGCATCCATGGTGTCAGGAAAATCTTGCCAGCTGTAGTGCGTATAAGCTGAGAATTCAATCGGGCTAGAACCAAATACCCATGCTTGATCTGCTGGAGCGTCTGTAGCCTCACTCCCTTTATTTGTGTTCGTTGCTGAATCTGTTGCTGCTGGTTTTGGATCATTGCCCCCCGAATTGCTGCATCCTGCAAGTACAGTTACCAGTAGAAACACCGCAGAGACTACCATTAACAGCGGCTTTTTCATTTTCTTCATGCTGATTTTACCCCTCTCATGATTAATATATATGTCCAAAGCGACATTCGCCTTAAACCGCTGGTCAACAAGCTATTCTTTTAGAGATCCAACCATAACACCCTTCATAAAAAATCTTTGAAGAAAAGGATATACAGCGATAATGGGAAGAGACACAATCATAATCATTGCACTAATAAGAGATTTGGAGGTAAGGGCTTTCGATGCCATTTTCTCACTAGCAATACTGTCATTTCCGATCGCATCCGTTAGAACATTAGAGTTCAATACTTTCCGCAATATCGTTTGAATAGGCAGCAAATCTTGATTAGAAACATAGATCGATGGCGCAAACCAATCATTCCAATGGGCAATGGCTGTAAACAAACCAAGTGTGGCGATTACTGGCATAGACAGCGGGAGCGCCATTTTGAAAAATATTCCCCAGTTGCTGCAGCCGTCAATTTGAGCCGACTCTTCTAATCCCACTGGCAAGCTTTTGAAGAAGGTTCGGAATACGATCATGTTCCATACACTGATTAGACCGGGAATAATGTAAACAAGGAAACTGTTCATCAAACCGAGTGATTTAATCAATAGAAAAGTTGGAATCAACCCTCCGCCGAAGTACATCGTAAAGATGAAATAAAAGGAATAATAGCCACGACCCATTAAATAGTTTTTGGACATGCCATACGCGAGCAATGCTGTCAAAAATGTTGCTGATATGGTTCCAATGATCGTTCGGCTAAAGGAAATGTAAAATGCATTTAAAATTTTGTCATCTTGAAAAACAATTTCATAATTTGCAAATGTAAACATCCTTGGCCAAAATGTAATGCCGCCTTTGGCTGTATCTGTTCCTTCATTCAACGATACAACGAGTGTATTCCAGAACGGATACAATGCGGAGAAAGCTAACAAAATGAGGAATACATATATGCATACAACCATAGCTCGGTCGTTATAGCTCAAACGCTTGAAAGTCAATTGATTTCGCCCCCAGTTATGAAGTAATGTTCTACCATAAGCCGTTGCCGGACCTACGGGCTAGGTAGTTAGCCGCCGTCAAGAGCAATACGCTGATCACTGCTCTAAATAAACCAACTGCAACAC
>NZ_JBFTSN010000412.1:0-5674 GCF_056400045.1 Paenibacillus sp. 01L418 | reverse complement strand
GGATTATTATGCATTTCGCGATGAAAAAGATGATGGGGGTTATTTGCATCACCTGGTACGAACTTGTCAGATCCATGTCGCGCAATTGCCTTCCTATGGAAGTGTTCAACAGCATGTGATCGAGCTAGTCACTTTATATGGCGATTTGCAGGTGTACAAGCATATACGCAAGGAATTGCGCGAGGAGCATTTGTTTGCATGGTGGGAGCAGCATCGAGGGAACTATCCAAACCTGAAATGGAATGAATTTGCTGCGGCATCAGGTTCGACGCTGGGCATGTTTATGTTGTTTCTAGCCGCAAGTGAGCCATGCTTATCCACGCAGGACGCTGCAGCGATCAAAAATATTTATTTTCCGCATGTTTGCGGACTTCATATCCTGCTCGATTATTTAATCGATCAAGAAGAGGATCAAGTAGGCGGAGACCTTAATTTTTGCAATTATTATGATAATGACAGTCTGCTTGTTGAGCGTCTCGGTACGATTGTGAACCGAGCGCGTGAGGATGTGAAGCAGCTTCCTGCTTCTCGTTTTCATAGTTTGATTATTGAAGGGCTCTTAGCCTTATATTTGTCAGACCCGAAGGTTCGCCACCAGGCGGATGTCAGAAATGTTTCTAGGAGGCTAATGAAGAACAGCCCGCTTACGCGTCTGTTTTTCCTTATTAACAGCATCTGGATTCGGAAACAACAGGCTTAACTATAAATAAAAAATGTGGAGGAATGACCATGTCTGCAGTCAAATCAATCGCAGTATTGACAAGCGGAGGAGATTCGCAAGGAATGAACGCAGCCGTTCGTGCTGTTGTAAGGAGTGCACTATATCACGGTTTAGATGTATATGGTGTTCAAAGGGGTTACCAAGGGCTTATCAATGACGACCTTAGACAAATGGATTTGAGAAGCGTTGGTGATATTATTCAACGCGGCGGTACAATTTTGCAAACAGCTAGATGCAAGGAGTTTATGACACCTGAAGGCCAACAGCGCGGTGCCGAAGTGCTTCGTGCTAGAGGTATCGACGGTTTGGTCGTTATTGGCGGCGACGGCTCGTATCATGGCGCTAATAAGCTAAGCAAGCTGGGCATTAAAACGATGGGACTTCCAGGAACGATTGATAACGATATTCCGTTTACGGATATTACAATCGGCTTTGATACCGCGGTTAGCATCGTAGTAGATGCAATTAACAAAATTCGCGACACGATGTCATCGCATGAGCGTTCATCCGTCGTTGAAGTTATGGGACGTCATTGCGGCGATATCGCTTTGCATGCTGGTCTAGCAAGCGGTGCGGAGACGATTCTTGTACCAGAGGTTCCTTTTGAACTGACTGAGGTTGCAGAGCGTATGAAGACGAATTTTGCCAAAGGCAAGCGTCATTCAATTATTGTTGTAGCAGAAGGTGCGGGCAAAGGTGAAGAAGTAGCAAGACAGATTACTGCTAATAGCGGAATTGAGCCGCGTGTAACTGTACTTGGACATATTCAACGCGGCGGTACGCCGACGRCAATCGATCGTATTCTAGCAAGCCGTCTTGGTGACTTTGCCGTTAGACAGCTAATGGCTGGCGATTCAGGCAAAGGCTGCGGCGTTGTTAAAGGCGAGCTCGTAACGACTGATATTGATCTTGTTGTCAATACGAAGAAACCATTTGACACTGATATGTACGAGCTGGCACTTCGTTTAKCCCAATAAAAATAAATATAAAAAAAGTCCACCGCCGCTTTGTTAGCGAAGGTGGACTTTTTTGTGTCTAATAGGATGTAAGCTAATCATATTCCACGTTAGGAGTGTATTTATTTCCGGCATTCCATAGGAGAAACTCCTTGATGCCTGTTTCTTTCAAAGCTCTAATCTGAGCTTCGACTTCCGTTTTGCCATACTTCACAAAATGACCAGCGCCTAACCAGCTTGCAGTGAAATCTTGAATCCACGGCCGAATAATCGGTTTAACCTCCGTACCCGGATCAAGCTTCTTATGCGTATCAAGCATGGCGCCTTTTATAGTCTCATATGGGCTTTTGTCAGGATCCTTTTGTTTAAACCATCCTGTACTATAGTGACTAGGATAAACCATAGGTGAAATGACATGCACATCATTTGAAATTTTCACAAAATCTTGGCCAATGCCTTCGGCTGTCGGTACGGATGCCGCATAACCAAATATATCTACCGAAACCCTAACACCGAGCGGCTGAAGCTGTTCTCTAGCATATTTGACAAATCCAGCGACTGTGTCCACGCGGCTCTGATCAGCCTTGCTGAAGGTCAGTGTATCTGATTTGTTATCAAAGCCCTCAGGGAACCGAACATAGTCGAATTGGATTTCCTTAAAGCCAAGCTTTGCTGCTTCCTTGGCGACAGCAATATTATAATCCCATACTTCTTTGCGATAAGGATTTACGAAGCTCTCACCGCGATTATTTTTCCATATCGTTCCGTCTTGCTGGAGGAAAGACAGCTCAGGCTGCTTTCGCGCAAGTACCGTATCCTTGAAAACTACAATTCTGGCTATCGGATAAATGTTATGTTTTTTTAAAGTAAGCATAAGTTCATTAATATCTCGGATATATTTCTTCGAAGCGCCAACCTCTAGCAGTTCGGGTGTTGTAGTAGGATATGTAATGTAGCCGTTGTCATCTTTAATGTCGATCACCATACTATTGAGGTCCGTGTCGTCAAGCAGCTTTAAAAGCGATTCCATGCGCGCACCGCCTGCGCTGTGAGCAGTTACATAGATTCCTTTGATCGGCGGTGTTTCAGGCTGCGGGTCTTTTATGATGAGTCCAGCGTGATTTTTTCCTGAGATTTCGCCTCCATTTGCAGCTGCATCCGGATCAATGATGGTTTGGCCAGCTGCGGAATTTAAGTATGCAATTGCTAGCTGCTTCACTGCGGTGTTATGCTCTCCGCTTCCAGTGAGCAAGCTGTACAGCAGCAGCAATGTTGAAATGATGTTGTCCATTTTGCTCTCTCCCCGTTAGCTATTCTGTTCAAATTATAAAGCAGATGGCATGTCTGGGTCATTAACTTTTTTACAATTGTCATAAAACTCATATTGAAAATTTGCTAAAAAGCTGAAATAAAGACTTGCGAATAGGTGATTATCGCCGCCGTTTTCCTGCAAAACAAACAAAAGCCAGCCGAGTGTGACTCGACTGGCGCATAAATAATCCGTGTGTGTCCCGCATTGTCATTGTAACAAAGCTTCTCTCTGCTGATTGCAAATACTGTGCTGCACAATTTCCATTGCGTCAGCAGGCTCTAATACTGCAAGACCGTCACGCAGCACAATGCTGATGTCCAATTCGCGTTTCGTAAGAAAAGGACTGAGCTCTGGGGCTAGCTTCTCTACAATTTGAGACAATTTGACCGTTTCCATATCCACCTGAGCCTCACCCTTTCATATCTAATGTTTAGGGGAAATCATATGGCAAGAAACCAAACTACGGGATACAAACATTATATCAGGATCATTTTCAAAAACATAGGGATACGGTGTAAAATCCATACCTGCGTATATGATTTAGTCTTTTGGCTTGTAAAAATCGCCGATGACACCAACCGTTTCTACGATGTTAATGAATGCACGCGGGTCGATGGTGGTAATCGTTTTGCAAAGCTCTGCTATTTCATATTTCGTTCTTACAGTCATCAGCATATCGCGATCACCCGAAGAATATGCACCGCGTGTTTTTATTATTGTAATTCCGCGCGGGTGCAAGAGCAGCTTTGCGAGCAGCTCTTCGGTTTTGGTCGTGATGATGAAGGCCGTAAGTTTAATATGCCTCACGTGGATGAGATCTACTACTTTTCCAGCGGAAAAAATAGCGACGAGCGAGTATAAGGCTAAATTCCAGTCCTTCGTAAACAAAATCAACACTGCAATGACTACGCCATTCAATAAAAATATAATCATGCCTATTGGCCAATCGTGTTTTCGCGTTGCAATTGAGGCAATAATATCGAAACCGCCTGATGAGCCGCCGTACCGAAGGGTTAAGCCGCTGCCAAACCCGACTATAATCCCGCCGAATACAGCGCCAAGCATAAGGTCATCCGCAATTTTCATGACGGGTATAACCTGTAGGAATACCGTAGAGGCGACAACGGTGTAGACGCTCCATATAATAAAGCGATGACCTACGATAAACCATCCCCATAATAGCACCGGCACATTGAGGATAAAATAAAGCAAGGCGATGTTTCCGCCCGTAATATAGCCGACCATCATGGAAATACCAGATATTCCACCGCTAAGCAGCTGGTGCGGAATTAGAAAAAAATTGAAGCCCAGTGCGATAAGGAAGGCGCCTACCGTCATCATTGGGATTGTAAAAAGGTAACGCAGGGAATGCGGATTCAATAAAATCGCTCCAATGCAACCGACTTGTTTAATTCCTTTATTTTGGCATGCTTAGTATGTCTTAAATTGGTTTGCTGGTATTCACGATTGATTGTGTGCTATAATGATTTGGATATTCTTAAGTAGGCTGCAGATAAAAGGAGTTTGAGAAAAGTTTGAAAACATTTGCTGAATTTGGCTTGGAACCAAAAGTGTTACAAGCAATTACCGAACTTGGATTCGAGGAATCTACCCCGATTCAAGACAAAGCTATCCCTATTGCTATGGCGGGACAAGATTTAATTGGCCAAGCACAAACGGGTACAGGAAAGACAGCGGCATTCGGAATTCCGCTCATTAACAAAATTCCGACAAGCGAGGAACGCATTGTCGCATTAATAATGACGCCAACCCGTGAACTCGCTATTCAAGTGGCTGACGAGATCGGGAAGCTAACAAGGTACAAAGGTCTTCGCTCGTTGCCGATTTATGGCGGACAGGAAATTGGTCGTCAAATCCGTGCATTGAAGAAGAAGCCTCAAATTATTATTGGTACACCAGGACGTTTGCTTGATCACATCAACCGCAAAACAATCCGTCTTGAAGATGTACAAACCGTTATTTTGGATGAAGCAGATGAAATGCTTGATATGGGCTTCATGGAGGATATTCAATCTATCCTTAAGCAAGTGCCAGACGAGCGTCACACCATGCTGTTCTCTGCAACAATGCCAGCAAACATTCAGAAGCTTGCACAGCAATTTCTGAAAAACCCTGAGCATGTTTCAGTTATTCCAAAACAAATCACAGCTCCACTTATTGAGCAATCTTATATTGAAGTGCATGAGCGCCAGAAGTTCGAAGCGCTTAGCCGCTTGCTTGATATGGAATCCCCTGAGCTAGCTATCATTTTCGGTCGTACAAAACGTCGGGTTGATGAGCTTAGCGAAGCGCTTCAAAAACGTGGATATACTGCAGACGGTTTGCACGGCGACTTGTCGCAGAACCAACGCGACAGCGTAATGCGTAAATTCCGTGATGGCAGCATCGATGTATTGGTAGCGACTGACGTTGCTGCTCGTGGACTTGATGTATCCGGCGTAACGCATGTTATCAACTTTGACCTTCCGCAAGATCCTGAGAGCTATGTTCACCGTATCGGTCGTACAGGCCGCGCAGGTAAAGAAGGTACAGCTTGGTCATTCGTTACACCTCGTGAAACGGACCACTTGCATTTCATCGAGAAAGTCACGCGTCAGAAGATGAACCGCAAGCCGCTTCCAAGCATCGCAGAAGCTATTTAAGGCAAACAACGCGTAACAGCTG
>NZ_JBFTSN010000411.1:0-5702 GCF_056400045.1 Paenibacillus sp. 01L418 | reverse complement strand
AATTAGGGAGGTATGATTTAACTTGGGAAACTCACTAGCGACAAAGAAGAAAATAATTCGTATTTGCCCAATGAAAAGAAAGAAAAAGCACAAAAAGATCATTAATTTCAAGAAAAGGCGGCCTCATGCTGCCTGTCAACATGGCTCCCAAGGATTTCGAGGTCCGCAAGGTTCTCAGGGGTCTTCAGGACATCAAGGTACACAAGGTCTTCAAGGTCTTCAAGGTCTTCAAGGTCTTCAAGGACTTCAAGGTGCTCAAGGACCTCAGGGACCTCAAGGTCTTCAAGGACCACAAGGTCCTCAAGGGCCCCAAGGCGAATCGGGATCTATTATCGTCCCTTCTATTCTCATTTTACCAGCTGCCCAAAGATTTTTTTATAAGATGACCTCAGATGCCGAATCCCAATTCACGATTCCAGCCGATGATTTTACAAACGATGAGGGAGCTTTCATAACTGCTTTTGTAGGCAATGGTCCAAATAGCTATAACAATCTTTATATCAATGGGATACTGCAAGCAGGCAGTTTGTATATCATTAATGAAAATAATTTGAACATTAGTCTCGATAATCAAACTATTTATTCGGGTACACCAGTAATTCTCGAAACCGTTACATTCTCGGCTATCGTTGTTCCTTAGTTCAATCTATTAAACTCCGCGATTCAAACCTTCCCTTTTTCGAATACTAGCATAAGTTAGTAGAGAGAAGAGAGGTGATATACATGCCAATCACAAAACCATTCATGGCTGCCAGAAGATTTAGTGCCACAGCAGGGGACGGAACTGGAGTCGGTGCTGCGTATAATATTCTTGCAACAGCAACTACGAATGACACCGGTACAGCTGCAACAGCATTTCCAACTGCTCCCGCTTACTACAATCTTTATATTAATGCACAGATTCAAACTGCAGACACATCAACGGTTACGACTACTGCTATTACCATACCAGACGGTGATACACTCGATCCTTTGACTCCAATTGTAATCGAATTTGTTGTAAACTAACCTAGTTTGTTGACTTGGTGCCGACAATACTTCTTTTTTTATTGTCGGTATTGTTTTTCATTAGAGGTTATTAATTCCTTACATAGCTTCTAATCATAAATAAGGAGTTGAATATGAATGCCGATCATTTACCCTATCTCTCCCCCAATAGGTTCGGGATATATTTATAATATCAGCGCTCAAACGGTTCCTGTGGAGGCAGATATTACTTTTGATACAAGTGTTATTTTCACACCCGGCATTACGCATTCCCCTGGAACCAGTCAGATTACCGTTTCCACCACTGGAAATTATGAAGTTACTTATTCAGTGCCGGGAGTAGAACCGAATCAATTCGCCTTATTTTCAAATGGTACGCTAGTTACAGGATCCATATATGGTTCAGGAGCTGGTACTCAGCAAAATAATGGGCAGTCTATTATGGCTCTAGCGGCTGGAAGTATTCTCACACTGCGAAATCATAGTTCAACTGCTGCCGTTACGCTGCAAACTCTGACCGGTGGCACTCAAACAAATGTAAATGCTTCTGTTATAATCAAAAAATTAAGTTGATTTCTAATCCACAACCTCACGAGGATGTGGATTTTTCTTTCCTGCAAAATAAATTAACTTTATAATTTTTGCTAATGGCATCGACTATTTATTGCATTTGCCTATAACGCTTATTTCCTTTATATATTAGACCAATAGAATATTTGGCTATATGATAGATTGAATCATACAAATGGTTTCCATATTACGCAGTTATTGAGGAAAAAATAAATCAGTAACACAGGGGAGGTTAACCACATGTCGATTTATGATTTTCAAGCGCTCTCCATTTTCGGAGAAACAGTAAAGCTGTCATCCTACCGTGGAAAAGTTATCTTGATCGTCAACACGGCAAGCAAATGCAGTTATTCACGTCAATTCAATGATCTGCAGGTGTTATACGAAAAATATCAGGAACAAGGATTCGAAATTCTCGCTTTTCCTTGCAACCAATTCAACGAGAAAGAGCCAGGCAGCAATTCGGAAGTGAAGCAATTTTGYGAGGTCAACTACAAAGTTACGTTCCCGCTATTTGAGAAAACGAATGTGAGAGGAGCATCAGCTCTTCCATTGTTTCAATATCTGACGCAGCAAGCTCCGTTCCAAGGCTTTGACACAGAGACTGCGAGCGGACAATGGATGCAGCATTTCCTGCAGGAGAAATACCCAGAAATATTTGCTGGGGACGGGATCAAGTGGAATTTTTCCAAGTTTTTAATTAATCGCGACGGATTTGTTCAAGAAAGATTCGAATCGACGATAGAGCCCATCGCTATTGAGCCTGCTATCATATCGCTTCTATGTACCTAAGGAGTAAGCCAGTGAGAACATATTCGAGTAGTCTAGGAGGATAAACGGATGGGGATAGAATGGTACGATCGAATTGCACGAAAAAATGGCGGATATCGAAGCAATGCGGTATTTACGATCGAAGGCATTTCAGCTGAGCAATTATTTGAAGAAAGATTAGTTGAAATGCTGCCTGCATTTGATACGGTTCTTGATGCGGGTTGCGGACACGGCGATTTTACACTAAAGATGTCACGTCATGCTAAGTCGATTGTTGGATTTGATAATTCAATTGAAATGATTAAGATTGCCAACTCCATGCGAGATGAGAGCCAAGCTCATAATATATCATTTATTTACGCGACTACAAAAACCGATTTGCCATTCACCGACGGGCAATTTGATTTTATTTACGATAGGCGCGGACCAACGTCCATTTTGAATCATAGCAGAATACTAAGCTCGGGAGGTACAATATTTGGTATACACTCAGGCGCTCTCGAATTGGTCAAAGAAAGATTACATCATAATGGATTTATAAATATTCAAATTGAAGAGTTTGATCAAGCTGTTTTCTATTTTCCAGACACAAATGAATTTGCTAAGTTTCTCACAGGCATTCCCGGGAATCCTGACTATACTGATCCTTTATTAAGCAAGGATTTCGACGCCAAAGTTGAAGAGAATCAAATCAATGGAAAACTAGGCGTAAAAGAATACAAATATATTTGGAAAGCTAACAAACCTTAATTTAATATCGAAGCGGGAGCCAAGCCACTCCATTAAGCATCTCTGGCTCCTGCTTCTTTTCTATCATGATTTAACACGGAGACCGTTCAAATACGTTTGGATGACAATTTTTAAGCTTTCGTCGATAGCCTGCGGCATGCCAAATCCACCCTTTTGTTCAATCGAAGCGAATCCGTGCAGCAAGCTGCGCAATCCCCGTACACTGTGAATGGCCTTCTCATACCCAAGCTCATAATAGCTTAGCGTCTTAACGAGCAAATCCACAAGCTGCTCTCCAATAGCTGCATATTCTGCTTCATCCGCATCTGGCGAGCGCAGCGTCAGCTCATACACGCCTGGATGTTTTCTAGCAAAAGAAATGTAGGCAGAAGCAATAGCATGAACTGCTTCATCGCCTTCTTTATTTTGTAACGATTCATTTATCGCTGCAAGCAGCTTCTGTAAACCGTAGATAGCCAGCTGTATGCGCAAAGCGTTTAATCCATCCACATGGTTATATAATGAAGGAGAACGCACTCCAAGCTTCTTGGCAAGCGTCGCCAGCGTAACCTCTTCGATGCCTAGCTCATCTGCTATGGCAGCTGCTTCCTCTACGATAGTCGCCAAATCAAGCCCTCTTCTAGGTGACATAGAATCCCCCCCTCTCCTATTTATTTAACCAAAGAACGTTCCGCTGTGGCAATCGCCTTATCCAATAAACGTTTAGGCTGCAGCACCATGTTGCCATGGCCAGCAGCGAGCAACGATGGTTTCAAATCTCTTAACCTTCGAGCCGTCTCCAAGCTCGTTTGTTTATCCCAAGTAGCCATTGCAGGAAAGGGAAACAGCAGCTTTATCTGTCCAGATACTGCAACGCCTGCTCTAGTTTGAAAAGCATCTCCTACGATGAGAATGTCATTCCTCGTATCTAGAAATGCCATTGAACCAGGCGTGTGTCCCGGTGCAGCTACCGCAAGCAAAGAGCCTACGCGATCACCATCCACCAGCAAAACATCAGGTTTTGTTCGAACGTTTTTAGGCAAACCGCCACGTATGGGCAAGCTGCTCTCATTAGGATCTAACGTATGATCACCGCTAAGCAGTCTTGCATCTCTCTTGGATATAAACACCTGTGCATTTGGAAGCCTTTCTTTCAGCCCGTCGAGCGAACCAATGTGGTCCGCATGAGCATGAGTCAAAACAATACGGGTAATCGGCTTGCCAAGCTGTTCCGCTGCCCTCAGAATGGCATTGACGTTGTTTGGAAGTGCGGCATCCACTAACGTCAATCCTTCCGCCTCCTCTACCAAGTAACAATTTACTGGAAATACCTTAGGTAAATAGGTCAGCTGTACAACCGTTTTCTCGCGTGTCATTCTCATTTCAAATGGCCTCCTCAACAAAAACTAATGATATTAGTTTTATAAYAAACTAATACCATTAGTTTTAGCAAGCCTATTTTTAATTTTTCTGTTCGCTTTGAAGAAAAGCTTCAATTTCTGCTTTAGTGGGGATTGATGCTTGGGCACCTTCCTTCGTAACGGCTAGTGCCGCTGCTGCTGCTGCAAAGATTAAAGCCTGCTCAGCCTGGCAGCCATCGGCGCTTGCAGCCGCGAATGCACCGAAGAAAGTATCGCCCGCTGCCGTCGTATCAACAGGTTTTACTTTGAACGCAGGAATCGTAGCTGTGTCACCTTGCTTATTTTGATAGAAACAGCCTTTCTCCCCTAATGTTATAATGACGTTTTTTGTTCCTTTGCCCATGACTACTTCTGCAGCCGCTTGAGCTGAGGAAGCATCGTTTACCGTTAAGCCCGTAACAACAGCCGCCTCGGTTTCATTTATAATAAGAGTATCAATAAGCGGAAAAACATGCTCAGGAATAGCCCTTGCCGGGGCAGGGTTATAAAATACTTTACTGCCGCTGCTGCTAGCACTATTCATGACGGATAACGTCGTCACCCACGGTATTTCATTTTGAAGCAGCACGGCATAAATATCCGACCACTCTCCATAACCCGCTGCTGCATCTTTGTCTGACAGTTGACCATTCGCACCCTCAGATAAAACAATATGGTTTTCGCCTTCACCATTCACAGTAATAATAGCGAAACCTGATGTTCCTTGCTTGCGTAATACTTGACTAGTGGAAATTCCATTATCTTGTAATGATGTAATCAATGTCTGAGCAAAAGGATCCTCGCCAACTGCGCCGATCATCACACATTCCGCACCTGCGCGAGCCGCTGCAACCGCTTGATTTGCCCCTTTGCCGCCCGGAAAAAACGAGGTGGCTGCACTGGAGATTGTTTCACCCGGGAGCGGGAATTTTACGACCTGACTAACGATATCCATATTTATGCTTCCAACAACAAGTATTTTTTTCATAATTTGTTCATACCCTTCCCTAATTAACGATTCAGTTCATTCTTTTGAATGCATGTACCTATTTTAACAGAAGGAGTAGATCTTCACATGATTACCGCTTTTATTATCGGCTGCGAGATAGGATTTTGGTTATTTGTACTTATCGGCTTATTATGCCKCTATATTTTCCGTTTAAAAAAACTAGGCGCTATATTTTTGATTGCAACACCTCTCATCGATTTGGCATTGGTTATTGCTACTATTTATGATCTCCGCGG
>NZ_JBFTSN010000410.1:0-5710 GCF_056400045.1 Paenibacillus sp. 01L418 | reverse complement strand
CAACAGAGCTTTACGATCCGAAAACCTTCATCACTCACGCGGCGTTGCTCCGTCAGACTTTCGTCCATTGCGGAAGATTCCCTACTGCTGCCTCCCGTAGGAGTCTGGGCCGTGTCTCAGTCCCAGTGTGGCCGATCACCCTCTCAGGTCGGCTACGCATCGTCGCCTTGGTGAGCCGTTACCTCACCAACTAGCTAATGCGCCGCGGGTCCATCTATAAGTGATAGATTGCTCCATCTTTCCCGATTCAGTCATGCGACCATATCGCGTATCCGGTATTAGCATTCGTTTCCGAATGTTATCCCAGTCTTAYAGGCAGGTTACCCACGTGTTACTCACCCGTCCGCCGCTAAGYATCAGAGGTGCAAGCACCTCWTCAACTCCGCTCGACTTGCATGTATTAGGCACGCCGCCAGCGTTCGTCCTGAGCCAGGATCAAACTCTCCAAATTGGTGTTTGAMWTGCTCATWACTTTTTTATCGCTTTTCTCACGATTCGTTAGAATCGTAAGGGCAGTTATTACTCGTTGTTCAGTTTTCAAAGAGCAAWCTWTTCTWTCGTTTGTCWTGCTTGTTTTGCTTGYTGWCCGCGTGTGTCTCTCGGCCAGAAATAGAATATACCATGTACATGCCTAAATGGTCAAGCGTTTAAATAAACTTTTTTGAAAAAACTTCATTTCTATCATAAAACCATCTTTATTCCGTTCCTTTACGCTGCAGTTCACGCCAAACTTTCTTGTTGCTGTACTGACGCTCTGAGCTAATATCCTTGCCAAACCATGCTGGTGCAATGAAAGCATTGGCAGATGCTTCGGAGTCAAACTCAACCTCAAGCACCGAAAGCTCGATTTGGTCATAGGTATCAATCTCAATGATTCGGTCGTTCCATTTTGCAGTCACTCTGTTTTTCGTCAATGGTATGAAGCCAAAAGCGTTTACTACCTGTTCATAAATACTGTTAGAAATCGAATATTCAATTTCCTCACGTGATAGACCGTTGCCTAGCTTAAAGGTATGTGTGAATGAAACCTCGCCGCTCGCCAGATCAACAATTCTCCGAACACGAAGTTCTTGATTTTCGTCGATAGCCAAATAGGTTTGTTCTATTCTTTGCTCGGAGAGCACCAACAAATCGTTTTCTTCTATTAATGCAGTTGGAAACGCCGGCAGCAAAAACTTGCGTTCAATTTCTAATGACATGTATAACAGCTCCTTTTTGTATTAGTCTTCCTCCAAGAAAAGCTCATCCAGCATTCTTTCCCTATTGTTAATGAACCTCTTCATAAGCATATAATGATCGGTTTCCTCGAGAGCGGTACGCTCAATCCCTTCAGCAGTCAAATTATAAATCACGGCATCCGGATAAGCCATTAGAATCGGAGAATGTGTTGCGATAATAAATTGTGAGTGCTTCCCTACGAGCTGATTAATTCGTGCAAGCATCGCCATTTGGCGGAAAGGAGAAAGTGCAGCCTCCGGCTCATCCATCATATAGAGACCATTTCCGTTAAAGCGGTGGAGGAACGTTGCAAAAAAGGATTCACCATGCGATTGCTGATGGAGAGACTTCCCGCCATATGAATCAATAATGCGTGGTCCACTGCCAAGCTCACGGTCCATTTGGTCAATATTAGTCGCCAAATTATAATAGCTCTCCGCTCGAAAAAAGAACCCATCCCTTGGTTTGTTTACGCTGCGTACAAGCCTCAAATGCTGATGAAGTTCTGAATGCGTAGCTTCTGTAGAAAAATTAAAGTTAATCGTTCCGCCTTCTGGATTGAATCCGAGTCCAATCGCGATCGCTTCCATCAGCGTAGACTTGCCCATTCCATTTTCCCCAACGATGTATGTTACTTTCGGATGGAACTCCAGCTCGTCTAAACTCCGGATAGCACTTAAATCAAACGGATAAGAATCGAAGGAGGGTACTGTCTCCCGAAGGAGCTTAACGCTTCTTAAATAAAGACCTTGCTGGCTTTGTCTCATCCTGTACGCCTCCAAGTTCGATTATGCCTAATCTGATTCTACTATTAACCGCAGCACTTTTTGAACTTTTTCCCGCTTCCGCAAGAACAAGGTTCATTACGTCCGACTTTTTTCTTTGCTTGCATATCGATTACTTCCGCTTGAGCAGCTGGCTTAGGTGCATTATTCAGCACCATGCTCACGTTTGCACGTTTCTCCGCTAGCTCTTCTGGGGAATAACCTTTGATGGCCCATTGCTTCGTGCTATTCATTAATGGAACGAGCAAATCGGTAATATTCCTCATTGTCTCCGAATTAGGAATTTCAATAAAGTTCTGTGCCAGCTCAATAACAGAAGCTAATGAATCTCCGTTTCTCGCAGCATCTGTACATTCCTCAGCCATCAAATCAGCTTCTTCACGGTCAATCTCATAACGCTCTAGTACAAAACGGACTAGATTCATATAGTGACTGTTTCTCTCCACATATTCTGCTTCTCCAGCTTTCAAAAGCTGCTGCTTCGTAAATGGACAAAAATCCAGATCATGTCTAAGGTCTCTTTCTTTCACAATAGCCTCAGGATCTACTACCCTATAGTCTGATATGTAGCCACTCTCTTCAATGAAAAATTGCTCATAGTAATCTTGGGCAGCAAACAAAACGTTCATAATATCATATTGAGCAAGAGGATGATCATCCTCTGAGATTACAAATGATTTCAACTGATCTATCGTCAATGTTCCATAATAATAGAGTAGGCCCTGCGTTAACCGTATCCATTCCGTGTTTCGATTAAGAATGGGCGTTTCCTTTAAGAGGTCCCCCGCTTTAATGAATTCCACCAGTTCGGCTGGCATCATCACAACACGCTTGCCATCTACCGTTCCCGGAAATAAAATACCACGCTCTAGGAAATAAGTATACTGCTGCAATTCAAGAAGCGGCTTGTCCCAAATACCTTCGTTTTTCACTATTTTCTGAACAAGCTTCAATCTATTATGATCAAAGCAACGAGTTGCCATTTGTAGATTGTCTGGTATCAGCTCTGAAAGCTTCTCCACAAGCCCCTGCTTATTAAGCGAGCTTAGGTTGCTAATATCCAAATTCGTACGTATTCTAGTTAATTGCTGCTTCGATAATGTGCTTAGCGCATCCGCATAAGACAGTGGATAGGTAAGCGGCGGCCATAATTTTTCCAGTGCTTTATCTTGCTTTGTTGTCATAATAATCTCCTAACTCGTAGATGTATTTCATGCTCTTCTATGAATTATGAGTGGTACACTCAAAAGACATGCAGGTTCAAAGATAACAAAAATCGAAGATGGAATCAAACAAATCTGTTACTAATTTCATCACAAAATGTAAACTCAACCTATAAATTACGGATTCGAACCTAAATAAAAGCCTCACAGATCATCAAGCGATCTACGAGGCTTATTCAAAATCTATCATCATTTATCCATACCTTTTACACTTAACAGCGAATTAAGCTGCTCCAGTAAATTACCGCCGCCAGTGAGCGAGATAGTCCCGATTTTTTCGCAAATTTTCTCAAGAAACTCAAGCTCTTTCAGACGATAGAGTGTGCCGTTCTCATCCATTAGCTTAGCGGTATTTAGCAGGCTTCTAGTAGACGCTGTCTCTTCTCTTCGTGTAATGAGATTGGCTTGCGCCTTCTTCTCAGCAAGCAGCACGGTATTAAGGATGTCCTTAATATCACCCGGCAAAATAATATCTTTGAGGCCCGCCGAAACGAACTGTACACCGTAATGCTCCTTCTGCTCGTTCAGACGTGTAAGTACAAAATTCGCGATTTCTTGCTTCATGCGCAGCAGATCATCCAGCTTTAGAGTACCGACATATTCGCGCAAAATAAGCTGCAGCAAAATGTACACCTGCTCCTCGAACGACTTAATCTGAAATGCTTTTAGCGGGTCAACAACCTTGTATTGGCACACAAAGTTCAGCCGCAGCGTCACCTTGTCCTCTGTCATGATCTCTTGTCCAGTCATGTCCAGCTGAAGCTGGCGCAGATCAACCGTCTTCACCTGCACGCTCGTTGGTCCTTTCCAGAAATAATATTTCCCTGGACGAAGCTCGCGCTGCAAAACGTTATTAAAAAATAACAACCCCGTTTCATAGCTTGCCACCTCGAACACTTGCATAAAGCTTTGCAGCCTCGACAGCAGTGATCTATCGATCTCTGGTGTCAGTTCTGGATTCCGAATGTCTATACGGATAAATGAATGTTTTTTCATTACATTCCAGAAGCCATAAAGCCCTGGTGTCAGCAATGCGGCAAATTTGCCATCCTCAAAATGCAGTACATACTCATAATCCTGCACATCAGCTATCGTCAGCTGCTCGGCAAGCAGCTCATCGTGGAGAAATAGCTTCAACTCCATATTTGGAACAGCGAAACGCTTCGCAATATTTTGCAAAATAACGGTATCGTCAGAAAATGATGTATGGCGATATATGCCCGGCTGCAAAAGCTTTATGTAACTGCCTTTTTTGAAAAGCAGACCTCGTTCATCGTTCTTGATAATCACTTTTTTAAACATGATTTAACACCTCTTTACACGGTTTGGTTGATCTTTGGAACAGGAGCGCTCCTGCGGCTAGACCGGAATCCGGCTTGAGAAGGGAGCAGAGCAGCTTTACAGCTTCGTTGTCGATAGTCGAGCTCGGATTCACTTTCCATCTGTGCTCGTTCTATGTCTTACTCTGCTATAAGAGGCAGCTGGCTCCAATCGGTATCCACCGATTGCATAGGTTTTGCTGCAGTGATTGTGCCGAGRCATCGTCTGAGTGCTCCTGCTTAAGATCAGATCTACAACATTAGTTCTCCTTTGGAGGGAGTCAGAGTGCTCCGAAGAGCTTTTTCGCGGATTAGGCGATTGACAATAGAGGGATTAAGTCCACTCTATCCTGTGGGAGATTAAGACGATATGAGCGATACAGTATACAAGCGCATAGTATGCGCATGCACTGCGGGATTTTTAGAAATCCCAGCCAAGGTACACCATTCGTACATGAACCTCATCTATTATTGAAGTTATCTTTAATAGCGATTTAATAAAAGCTAGGTGCCTTTTATAGCAGCCATAGGCTTGCATTTGGCTACCACGGCAGCTAAAGAAGCGCCAACAACGCTGTCGATGATCTGATCTACGTCTTTATATGCCTGTGGGCATTCATCGAGAATGGCCTGCAAGGAAGCGTGGTTAACGAGTATTTCATCATCCGTCCCAACCTTCAGCGATTGTTCAAACTGATCCACCGTTACCATTTCTTTCGTAGCTTTTCGCGATCTCGCCCGCCCCGCTCCATGGCAAATAGAATAGAAGTTTTTGAGTCCCTCATCCTTGCCTACCATAATATAAGAGGAAGTTCCCATAGAGCCCGGGATGAGCGCGGGATGTCCCGTCTCCTTATACACCGGCGTATTTAGAAAATGCCCCGGCGGAAGCGCACGCGTTGCCCCTTTGCGATGGACGAGCATCGGCTGGTTGCGGTGAAACTCCTTGAGCGCGTAGTTATGCATCAGATCATAGAGAACCGGCATTTCTGTACTTGCTCCGAACACTTCCTGAAAAGCTTCACGGACACCGAATGCAATCATATGACGGTTGCTTACGGCGAAGTTGAGCGCAGAATACATCAGGTTCAAGTAGGTCTGCCCTTCCTGACTCGCAATCGGGGCATAGATCAGATTAGGGTCTGGATTGCTAACTCCCCACTGA
>NZ_JBFTSN010000409.1:0-5710 GCF_056400045.1 Paenibacillus sp. 01L418 | reverse complement strand
CCGTAACATTCTGCGGTATCAATCAGATTGATGCCAAGCTCACGCCCTTTATCGAGAATCAAATCGACTTCATTCTGCGAATACTCCCGGCCCCATTCTCCTCCAAACTGCCAGGTTCCGATGCCGATTACCGACACATTTAGTTCTGTGCTTCCGAGTCTTCTATACTTCAAGATCAACACTCCTTCTAAATGATGTAGCCTGTCCTTTTCATTTTAACATTTTAAACCATGAGTAAGAAATAGCATGCTTCCGTATTCTGTGCTACAATACTGAAATTGCTATGGCAATTTTATTAGGGAGGTTTACTGAATCACCATGCTTATTATTGGTATCGCTGGCGGCACCGGCTCGGGAAAAACTACGGTTGCACGCTCTGTCATTGAACGTCTTGGATCGGAAAAAGTAACTTTCATATCTCAGGATAACTACTATAAAACCTATTCGCATCTCAGCATGGCTGAACGTGAATTGATCAATTATGATCACCCTCTCTCTTTCGATATCGAGCTGCTCGCTCAAGATCTACTGCTTCTAAAAGAAGGGAAAACCGTTTACGCGCCAGTCTATGACTTCGCCGCTTATGCTCCATCCACTACAGAAACGGTAGAGCTTAAGCCGAACAATATCGTAATATTGGAAGGACTTCATGTACTCGCGGAAGAGAGCATTCGGAAGCTGCTCGACATCAAAGTATTCGTCGATACGGATCCCGATGTGCGTATTCTGCGCCGTGTGCTTCGGGATATTGAGGAGCGCGGCCGGACGATCCAGTCCGTTCATGACCAGTACTTGAAGACGGTTAAGCCAATGCACGAGGCTTTTATTGAACCATCCAAAAAATATGCCGATTTAATCATTCCCGAAGGCGGACACAATGAGGTCGGTATTCAGTTGCTGTCCATACTGACTGAAAAATATATGACAGATCACGAGCCGCCGATTCTCGGCTAATTGCGCTCTAAACATAGGAAAGGGGCAGTCCCTCCGGTCATTTCAGACCATGAGGGACTGCCCCTTTTTTAGTAAATGTAAGTTTAAAGTGCTATTCGGCAGCCTCTCAGCAACAATAAGACTACTTTCTAGATCTATTTCGGCAAAATGAGCTCATCCGATGATAATAAGACTATTTTCTAGATCTATTTTTTCGAGCAACCATTAAACAATCGAGTTTGTTTGGTTTCCGCGCTCATGATGCTTGTTTGCGAAAAACAGTACCGAAGCCGTCAGACATAAACAAAACAGAATCAAATAAAGGAATGGCGCGCCAAAATAATCGACAACCGCGCCGCCCATCGCATTGCCGACAATGCCACCAAGTCCCCAGGTTACAGCCGCATATACCGTTTGCAGAGTCGCTTTCGTGCCCTCAGTCGCATAGCTTTGTACGATTTCAACAGCTGTGCCCGCGACAAAAGCGAACGCGATCCCATTTAACAGTTGAACCGCCAGCGTCAATGAAACGTTGTCGAAGAAAAACATCGCGAAATATTGGATGCCATAGATCAAAGCCGCGACGCACAGCAGCTGATATCTGCCTATTCGCTTGCTTAGCTTCGTCGCCACCCAGAACATCGGCACCTCAATAATAGCGGCTATCGCAAATGCACTGCCGATCCAGCTCTTATCAAAGCCCATTTCCTTAAAGTATAATGGCAAAAAATTCATATTAATCGATGCAGACATCATCATCAGCATGCTAGTAGCGACAAAGATCATAAATGGTTTATTGCGAACAACCTCGCCCATTTGGCCGAATAACGTCACATTTCTTCGAGTAACCTTCGTTGCTGGAAGCAGCATGAGCGCCAAGCAGACGGTTATACTCACAATAAGATAATAAATAAAGATGTCGTTGTAGCCGTATTTTTCGTATAAAATGCCTGTAGCAAATGTACCTATCGCATAACTTAAAGCTCCCCATAATCTGACGCTGCCAAAGGAAAAACCTTTTTTGCTGGCAATTTCTACAGACATCGCGTCGCCTATCGGTCCGCCAGAGGATTGAAACCATGCAAAGAAAATAGACAAGAAAAGAATCCCCGCAAGTCCCTCCATAAGCTGAAATCCAAGCCCGAGTATCGGAGCAATGATAACGCAGATCATGATAATTTTGCGCGGATTGTTGATTCGGTCATTAATCATGCCCATCACGGGCTGGGCAATGACGCTGACCAGAGCCCATAAAGACAGGATGAGACCAACCGTTGTATGGCTAAAGCCGCGATCGCTGAAATATAGACTGGTGTAAGGCATAACGACAGAAATGGCTAGATACCATAAAAAATAATAGGTTGCTAATGACTTCACCGGGTACGTACCTTCTCTCTACAGCTCTTCCTTAATCTCCGATTGCCAGCCGAGCTGCCTGCACATCTCATGCATATTGCGAATATCCCGTCTTGCTTCAATGCGGGTTAACCCTAATTCCATTGCATGCTTAGCAGCCCACCGAAGCAAATATACGAGCGTATCCGCTTGCGCTTCCTTAGCCGCAAAGTCGAGTAGTACAAGCGTATCTTCTACGACACCAGCGCGTACGAAACCCCAATAGGAGCCTTCAAACTGCCATATGTGGAACAGCTCACGATTCTCTATAACGCCGAATTCATGAATTGGATTCTCCAAATGCTCAAGCCATTCCTGCTCGGAATTGAATTGAAGCGTATATTGTGGAACGTTCCATGCTATGGTCTGAGCAGCTAGCGCAGACAGCTCCTCTTTATTTGCCAAGGGAGCCCAGCCCTCCGAAGGATAATCCAGCTCAGACGGAACCTCAACCGTTATTTTCCAAGGCTTGTAGCCTACTTCTAACCCTGCTGACTCCAGCATTTCGGGAATACCAACGCATCGTAGTCCTCTTTGCTTAGCGGTTTGGATAAGTGCTCTTAAAGCCTCCGGAGTGCCTGTCGCAATATCATTGCTATGCATGACGACAATCGTCCCTTTATCTAGAACGGGTTCGACCTTTGCAATGATATCTTCCGAAGATACGCCCCTCCAATCTCCTGAATCGACGCCTTCAATGTCCCGATAGCCGCCCCATTCGTCCAGCCAATCCAAGTTTTCCTCGCGGAAAGAACAATAAGGAAAACGCATAAAAGTTGGGCAAGCAAGGCCTGTCGCATCCTGATAAGCCAGCTCGGTCAGCTTAAGCTGCTCCAAAAATACAGCCTTAGGCACCTGTGCCATCCGGCGATGATGATACGTATGAGGGGCAAGAACATGACCCCGAGACAAAATCTCTCTAGCTTTATCTGGATATCTATCTATCCACTCGCCCGTAAAAAAGAAGGTGCCAATCGCTTCTTCTTCCTCTAGAACAGAAAGCCAAAGTTCAAGTGGTAGATGTGAAGGCCCGTCATCAAACGTAAATGCACATATCGGCTGGTCGTTATTTCCCTTCCAAAACGCTTCAATTGTCATATGGCAACCCCTATTCTCTCGTTAGTTTCCTGTATTATAGTTGAGAATAAAAAAATGTTCCAATACTCTCCTCTCCTTATCTAATACAATCCTACTGTCTTACAAAAAAAACTCGTCTTGCTTAAAAAGCAAAAACGAGTTTCCTTCTATCCGCTCTATTGAACAGATAAAAGTATGCCAAAAAACGGGAATAAGACAGCTATGCAAGCAAAGGCAGCAAACATGCTGCGTTTCTCTTTTTTATAGCTGGGAAATAATAAGGCCAGTGCTGCAATTCCAATAACAATCATGCTGATATATCCCAAACTCCAGTTCCACTGCAGCGACAAGTCTTGCAAATCGCCATGCAAAAAAGTAAATAACGGAGATGGAGAAGGCTGTTCGAACTCCCCTTCATGAGGCGGCTCCTGTACACCCATGTAGGCGGTTGTGATGAGAATGACTAGTGCAAGAAACGTTTCCGCGCGAAGCCACCATTGCAATCTACTTTTATGTCGACCATGATCTGTAATTTTTGATAGAAACCCATTCATAAAGCCTAGAAGAACAAGCGGCAAGAAAACAAGATGCTTAAGTAGAAGCGCTTGTCCATAATTGATTCCCCATGAGTTGATATAACCATCGACTAGGAGAAACATCATCATTATACCAGCCGCTACAATTAGGACGATGCTGCTGATCGACATTGGCGTAAACCATCGTACAAACGCCTTCCAGTTCCATTCCCCTTTTGTAAACCAAGCAACAATAAGAAGCGTGCCGAGCCAAAGAGAAACTGCAGCGACATGAACGGATTGTGAAAGTACGCCCCAGAAAGGCGAGAAGCCTGCCGGATGGCTGGCCCAGCCATGAGCTAGAATACTGGCACACCATAAGAGTGCTAAAACCCATTTGGTCATTTTACCCTGCAAGCCTTTAAACTGTGTGATCATGTACATCACGGTACATATAATGAGATTCCACACCCAAGCATTGCCGTACGAATAATCTTTTACAACAATTAATAAAACTTGAATAAAGGGCATGTCCTGCGCAAAATCGTGTAAAACAAGCGCTGATCGAAGAATCGACATAAATGAAAAAAGCGGGATTGCCAATAAAGCATATTGAAATAAATCAGTGATGTTCTTTAATTGTGGTTTGGACTTCTCTGGAATGAATTGAAGCAATAGATAACCACCGGTCAAAGCAAAGGACAAATAAAGCAGCGTTTCAAACAAATAAATGTACAATATGATCAACTCCAAGCACAGGGTTCAACTCAAAAGTCATCATATCATAAATAAAAACAAATGAATGCATGCTCATATGATATTTGTTTGAAAAATAGGAATGCCTGAACTCGAGTACGTATTCCATAAACGAACAGCTCCTTCCTCGGAAGAGAAAAGAGCTGCCAGCTGCTATTGGATTATTCAAATATTAGCTTATTTAACCGCACCAGCTGTAATCCCGCTTGCGATTTGCCTTTGAAAAATAATATAAATAATAAGAACGGGAATAATGGTGATCAATAGCGCTGCGAACAACGGACCCCACTCTGTACGATACTGCATCTCGGCTTGCATAACGCCAATTTCCACCGGCAGCGTATACTGGGTCGGATCATTAATAAGTATCGTACCCACGATATATTCGTTCCAGATGTTCAGGATGTTGACGATGCCAACCGTGATCAAACCCGGCTGCGCTAGCGGAAGCATAACTCGGAAAAATGTCCCGTAATAAGAAGCGCCATCCACGATTGCTGCTTCCTCGAGCTCCTTCGGCAGCGACTTGAAAAACCCAACGAGCACAAAGATGCCGAAGGCCAGCAAGCTGGACGTATAAACAAATATCAATCCAAGCTTCGTATTAATTAGGCCGAGTGAATTCATTAAGAAAAACAACGGAATGAGCGCTAGTACAAACGGTACCATCATTGAGGAAATATAAAGCAGAAACAACGCATTGCTTCCTCTAAATTTATATCTCGCCAGCACATACGCTGTCGTTGCGGATAGCAGCAGCGCCAATATCGTCGATCCCGTCGTAATGACAAGGGAATTCACGAAATAAGTATCAAAGTGGTATTTGCTCCACACATACGAGAAATTGGACCAAATAAGTGGAATCTCCGGCAAAGCCCACGGTGCATTTAAGAAAAATTGTTCATTATTTTTTAGAGAATCAAGCAAAGTCCAAATGAGCGGGTACAATACCGATATGCCCCATAGGATCAAAATGGCATAGATGATTAGCTTGGCGATCGGATTTTTAATCTGTATATTCATCTCTTTATCCC
>NZ_JBFTSN010000408.1:0-5724 GCF_056400045.1 Paenibacillus sp. 01L418 | reverse complement strand
GAATAGCAGTGATGCACTCACCTATGGCGAAGATCACTTGTATCAAACCTTCTTGGATGCCATACCTTTAAAATCAGTAATTGGTGAGCTTGAGGGTGTCGCTTATATTCTTCCTTATGCTGTAAGCTTGCAAGCCGAGAAAAAACATAAGGTATATATGAAACGTATGCTGCTTTCCGATCAAGTTAACAATATGCTTCCGGATTGGGCTTTTTTTGTTACGTGTATCATGAATACGAATGGACTTCGACCAACGGCTTCTCGGGAGTCATTTATGGAAAATGAGCTTTTTCACACCGTAAAGGATGAAATTGGCGAAAACATTAAACAGCATATGATTCAGCTTTCAGAATCAAACCCTGAACTATTCGGTAAAATTATTGTTATTCATTCTGCTTCCATTAAAGCGATGGCTGCCGAAGATGATGAGCTTTATCGATTGTTTATCCGTTTCTTGTCGTTTGAGACTTCATTTGGCATGATGAAGATGAGCGAAATATTGGAACAGAACAAACGTATCGTTGTATCTTCAACGCTTGATGAATTCCGCCAAGTGGCTCGCGTTGCCAAAGCGCAAAATGTGATGGTTATTAATGGCGGTTATGTCCATGATTTTGAGCTTGTGCGCAAGCTGCCTGCGCTGGATGAGGATATCGAGGCGTTAGTTCTAGATCCGATTAATTTCTCGAACGTCTTCCAATCCATAACTCCCGCGGAGCATAAAAGCATTCTTTCCTTTCTGGAGCTCTCGGATCAGCTGCTAGCTCCATTTCAATGCAGAAGCGTAGTAAAGCGATTTGAACCAGTGGATTTGGCCGCTTTATACAATACAAATGATGAAGTGAATTTTCTGAGAATGGCAGAGCAAACGAAAGATGAAGCTAATGATTTGTTCGCAAACATTGTGGATGTCGTCATCCATGAGCTATATGAGGTGCCATATGCGACGATTTGCTACAACTTTAACAATCCGCTTATGCAGCAGGCTATGACCTGTCAGAATGCGGATATGCAGAAGCTAAGCATTGAGACCGTTTATACGCAGGCCTTGCTGCTTGGTCAATATCCTCTTGGCCCTGAGGAGCTGAAGTTAATGAACAAATCGTTTATGCAGGTGCTGGAAATCGGTCTTAGTCAGGCTGGTGAGCGAGAGCTATGAAGCAGCGATATGATCAATTGCGAAGCGAGGCATGGAGCTTGCCGCAGGGAAAACAGAAGCTTGCGGTGCTTGAGGAGGCTATTCGGATAGCCGATTTGCATATGACGAAGGAAGACTCCTATTACGCCCGCATGTCTTATTCCGAGGCAGCGCTTGATTCGGGCTATGAAGAGCGATTTCTTGTTTCATTTACCTGGTGCTTAACCCAGTTTGAAAAAGATCCGGCTGCTTATTCGAGCTTCACCCTTATTTGGCACTATAAATGGTTTGTTAATCAAATTTGGCGGTTTCCGCAATTTGGTACGGATCAAATCACTTCGATTTTTAATGATTTTAAGGCGAAATGCTTACAATACGGTCACAGCCTGCGCCCATATTATCAATGTCTTCATCGATACGCGCTATCTCAAGGCGATCATGAGTCGGCTCAAGCAAACTATGAGCTTTGGCGCAAGACGGCTAGAGATGGAATGTCTGATTGCAGCGCCTGTGAGCAAAATGGCTTTGGCTACTATCATTTTACAGTTGGCAGATATCGGCGAGGACTGCAAGCTATGAAGCCTATTATGGATGGTCGAATGACCTGCAAATCCATTCCGCAAAATACGTACAGCCATCTTCTTCTCCCGCTCCTTGAGACAGAGCAAGCAGATGAAGCTGTAAAGATGGCAAAAAAAGGCGCGCGTTTGTTAAAGGGACCTGGTTACTTAAGCGAATATGGGAGCTTCCTTGCTTATTACACAGCAACCGACATTCATAAAGCCGCCAAATGGTTTGAACAAACCGTCCAATATGCAATGGATACGAGAGTAGGCTGGGATCGGTTGTTGTATATGATTTCAGCTAGAGCATTTCTACAATTGTGGCATGCGAAAAACCGTCGGAGAAAGCTGAATGTTAGCAGCGATATTACGTATGAGATGATTGTAAAGGATACCGAACAATTAGCTGCTGCTTTTGATCTAAGAAACCAAAATCATTATTGCACCGAGCTGCTCAAACAGAAGCTTAAACAAGTTCAAAAACTAAGCCATTTTTAATCCATGTGTTGACGTATAGCAAATGGAAGTGGTTCAATTGAACGATCGACAACAGAGAGGGCAGTGGCAGCTTATGTTTAAACAATTTATGAAAGCATCCAGGCTGAGCGTTCTTCCTGTTATGCTTATTCCCGTGGCGTTAGGTGCGCTGGGGGCTTTTGTGTGGAACGGCATTTTCAATCCTTTATTATTTATCATCACCATAGTTGGGGCAGGAACAGCCCATTTATTTTCTAATATGATCAATGATTTATGGGATTATTATAACGGTACGGATACGGCCGCTCAATCGACGGAAGGGGTAATTGCAACCAACTCTGGCTATTTGACAAAAGGGACGTGGAGCATTCGCACCTTTGCGACTGTAACATGGGCATTATTTGGCATTGCAGCGATTTGCGGCATTATACTTAGTATAACAAGCGGCTGGCCGGTGCTCGTATTTGGCGGGCTTGGGGCGTTAATTGCTTATTTCTATGTAGCTCCGCCGATCCAGTTCGGATACCGCGGCAAAGGCTACAGTGAAGTCGCGATCTTGATCTCCTTCGGCATACTGCCTGTCGTAGGCGCTTATTTTGTACAAACCTCGGAGCTAGATTCTCGGGCATTTTTGCTATCGCTGCCAATAGGACTTTTGACTACCCTAATTTTGTTTAATCACCATTTCCTGCACTGGCAGGCTGATCGTCAAGCAGGGAAAAGAACATTAGTCGTCGTTTGGGGAGAAAAGAGAGCACTCGTTTTCTCGCGCGTTTTGCTTTTTCTCGCCTATATTTCGCTTATCCTATGCGTGGTCGTGAAAGCATTGCCTATTTACGGGCTGCTGGCGCTGCCAACAGCGATACCTTTATATTTGGTATACGGCAGGTTATCATCAAATAATGTATCGACTGCATACGTGCCGCTTATGGGTGCCTCGCTGAAAGCAACGATGCGATGCGGTGTGATCTTAATCGTTGCCTTAATCATTCAAGGTCTTATTTAAAACATACAACTTAGAAAGAGGTCATGGATATGGAGAAGCAATGGACTTTAGGAGATTTTCATACGATTCTAAATGAAGGGGAAGTATGGAAAATCGGCGGTTTTCCGCTGCAAGACGGAACCTTCTGGCAGTACCGCGAGCCTAATGCGGTTGTCATTGTTCGCAATGGACTGCTGTATGTAAGAGCACCGCTTAGCCGCTCGAACGATCAAATTCAAATACTGGATAATGCTAAGCATATGTATTATTCTGCTGAACCTGTTCTTGTACCTGAAACCGGTGAGATTAGCTTTGAGCTGCAAATTCGCGCACGTTCGCAAAATACAGCGCCTGATGATCTTTATGATGGTTTTGTTTCTTTGAATCTGCTCGATTTCACGACGGGCGGTGCGCTCGACTTTTTTGCGGGAAATGACAAATATGCAAGTGTATATGCCGTTCTTCCTTTTCCGGGAGTTAAGGTGCCGGAGACGGATAAAACGAGATATTTCTGTGTGTTTAAGGAAGACACAAACTTTGCGGCGCGCGAATTTAATACGTACAAAATTACGTACAATCGCACCAATGATGAAGTCGTATTTTTTGTGAATGGCCAAGAAGTGCGGAGAGAGCGTGATGTTCCGGTTAAATTTAACCAATTTATCGTTGCGCTAGGCATTATGACGGAAAAGGATTTGTCGCCGGAGGGCAGCGTGTCGGTGCATGGACAGACTGTGATCGGAGAATGGTCTCCCATTACAATAGAAATTAAAGAGTAAAGTTGTTATGAAGGAGCTGCGTTATGCTATTCGTTCTTATTGCTTTGTGGGCTATTGCAGCCATTATATGGCTCTCCGATCGGCGAGCATCCGTTAATCATTGGTTAGGCGCTGTGGCGTTTAGCGGAGGAGCTGGTGCGCTTGCTGCCGTGCTTGACCTGCAATGGCTGCCAGCAGCAGCGGAAGCTGGAATGAATCAAGTAGCGCAGCAGCTTCTTTATCGCTTGCAAGCGTTCTCCTCGTTGACCTCCTACTACGGATTGCCGTATTCCTTTGCATTGTTTGCTATAGCTTACAAACCTGTACGGCTTCCAAAACGGCTGCAGCAGCTTATGCCCTTTTTACTGTTAATTCCGATTGTTTTATGTGTTTTGTTTACTCCATTTTATAATACGATGTATCCCATCTCGTTCAAGATTGTCGTATGGTGGGCGGTTCCTTATATTATGTACGGGGCGATACAGGTACTGCTCAAGCGGCAGCTGCATGCCTCTTTTTCTCGCACACACTGGATAATATGTTCAACCGTGCTGCCGCCGGTTATGTTCTGTATGGTCATGAATTACGTATTTCCGAGCTTCGGGATGCTGCGGATGTGGGTCTATAATACATGGATCATTGGTTTAGCCGTAACTGTATTTGTTATTGCATTATTCACCTATGGCTTCATGGGTGTGCGAGTGAAGATCGATCGCCGCAGATACGATTCCACGTTAAGAGCAGTCACCTCAGGAACTGCCATACTTAATCATGCGATCAAAAACGATGCAGGAAAAATGCGGCTTTTCTCGGAGAAGATGAAAGCTTATGCCATCGAAACCGATCAACAAGAGCTGCTGGCGGATGTTGAAACGGTGCTGAACGCTTCTCGCCATATGCAGGAGATGCTGCAACGGGTTCATCGTCGAACAGAGGATTTGGTGCTTCGTGTGGAAGTGACCGACATAGCAGCGCTTATCGAGAAGACGATGAAAGGATACGCCCAAAGCCTTGGCAACATCAAGCTGCAAAGTGTGTTAAACGAAAGCTGGAGTTGTCGCATCGACCCCGCGCAGGTAAGCGAGGCTTTAGGCAATATAATAGCCAACGCTTTGGAGGCTATGCAAGACAAAGGCGTGCTGTCTATTCTGTTAAGCGAAACCAAAAGAGAGCTTATTATTGAGGTTAGAGACACGGGCCTTGGCATGGACAAGAGTGAGATAACGAAGGTGATGGAGCCTTTCTATACGACCAAAAGCGGCAGTGACACTAATTTTGGGCTCGGACTGCCCTATGCGTACCATGTGATGCGCAAGCATAAAGGTATGCTTGGCTTGCGAAGCGTGCCGGGAGCTGGAACATCGGTTTACATGACTTTTCCGAAACGGAATGTTCAAGCCACAAAAATAGATGTACATGTTTCGCAGAGGAGGGAAGCAAATGGATAAAATCAAGGTATGGATCGTCGAGGATGATCGTGATTGGCTTCGCGGCCTTGTCGCTTATTTAAACAAGGAGCAGGATATTGAAGTGGTTTGGACTGCCAGCAGGGCTGACGATGTTAGACAGGCGCTTATGGAAGGGAAGCAGCAGTCTGTGCCTGCTGATGTAGTGCTGATGGATATCATGCTTGACGGAAGGCCGGAAGGCGTTCTGCTCGCTGAGGAGGCTGCAATAGCTACCGGAGCAAGGGTCATCATGCTTACGTCAATGGAGGAGAAGGAGCTTATCTTTCGATCCTTCCAAGCGGGAGCTATCGATTACCAAATCAAATCTGATTTTGAAAGCTTGCCTGAAGCTGTA
>NZ_JBFTSN010000407.1:0-5760 GCF_056400045.1 Paenibacillus sp. 01L418 | reverse complement strand
GCTTAGGGACATAATGGATTTAATTGAAATCCCTTTTAAAGGGAGGGTGGTCACTTATCCTGCATGGCATTACATCTCCGACAGCGAGCGTCTCTCAGAGCATTTAAATGAGTGGTGTGCTGCGGCGAAACGCGGCGGGTTTCGTTATGTTATTGCGGTAACTGCAAATAATCAATTGATTGCCGAGTGTCCAGAAGTGGATTTATGGTTTGGTCCGAATCAAGATGGTGAGTTTCCGCAGCAATCTGATGTTTCTAATGCGATACGGAGTTTATGGAGTGGACAGACTACATGAATTTCATAAAATTGTCGTATAATATAGTTAGATTTCGGGGAAAACAAATGCCAGACAAGGTCAAATGTGACAAAATGATAACAAATTATTGAACGATAATTTGATAAACGTTCAAATATGAAGCCATATTCTTGACGCTCCCAAGCACCTAGGCTATTATAAGTTATGTCCTAGTTCGTCATGTGTTTTTGCCCTGCGGCAAGACGCGAGATATGGTTGGCAAAGGGGGTTAGAACAGAAGATGAGTAACCATGAACAACACGAGACCGCGAATCGACCGGTTCAGCGCAAAGAAATGTCCCGGCGTCAATTTTTGTCATATACGCTTGGTGGCACAACTGCATTTATGATGGGCGGCGCGGTATTACCAATGGTTCGTTTCGCAGTGGATCCACTCCTTAAGAAAAAGGGCGAGGGTACATACGTAAAAGTTGTGGAAGAGAGCAAAATTACGAACGAACCGCAAGAATTCAAATTTAAAATTCATCAGATCGACGGTTGGTACGTAAGTGACCCAGAGCTTGCAGCTTGGATTTCGAAGGATGCAAATGGCAAGATCTTTGCACTTTCACCAGTTTGCAAACACTTAGGTTGTACGATCGGATGGAACACAAAAGGTCAAAATGAATACGATTGTCCTTGTCACGATGCGCGCTACACGAAAGACGGGAAAAACATTACAGTTGCCCCGAACCCATTGGATGAGTACGAAGTGAAGCTTGAAGACGGCTTCGTGTACTTGGGTCCAGTAATGCCGAATACAAGAATGAAATAAGGAGGTCGTATGGCAGATGTTTAAAAGTGTTTACAACTGGATCGACGAGCGTCTTGACATTACGCCTCTGTGGAGAGATGTGGCTGACCATGAAGTGCCTGAGCACGTTAACCCAGCGCATCATTTTTCCGCATTCGTATATTGTTTCGGCGGTCTGACGTTTTTTATCACTGTTATTCAAATTTTGTCCGGTATGTTTTTGACGATGTATTATGTTCCGGATATTATCAACGCATATGCAAGCGTTGATTACCTGCAGCACAAGGTTGCATTCGGACAAATCGTTCGAGGCATGCACCACTTTGGGGCAAGTTTAGTTATTGTTATGATGTTCTTACATACCCTTCGAGTGTTTTTTACCGGTTCTTACAAAGCGCCGAGGGAAATGAACTGGGTTGTCGGAATGCTCATCTTCTTCATCATGTTAGGCCTAGGATTTACAGGTTACCTGCTTCCTTGGGATAACAAAGCTTACTACGCAACAAAAGTTGGTGTCCAAATTGCTGAATCCGTACCGGTAATCGGACCGTATCTCGCTTCATTCCTTTACGGCGGCGATATCGTAGGCGCACAAACACTAACTCGCTTCTTCGCGATCCATGTATTCTTCTTACCTGGCGCTTTGATTGCAATGTTGGCAGCGCACTTTATCATGATTCGGAAACAAGGTATTTCGGGACCACTTTAAGCGAAGGGAGGCATACTTATGGCGCATGGTCATAATTCGAACGAGAAGGTTGTCTATGTAGGCGACTCGCGTGTTAAGAAAAACAACCATCCGAACATTCCTCCGGACTACACGTCTTTTCCAGGTAAATCGGAAGCGTTTATTCCAAACTTCCTGCTTAAGGAATGGATGGTCGGCTGTGTCGTTTTGGTTGGTTTTCTTGTATGGGTTATTGCTGAACCAGCACCACTTGGTTATCCAGCAGATCCAACGAATGCGGCATTTATACCGATGCCGGACTGGTACTTTTTGTTCTTGTATCAATTTTTGAAATACCCATATGTTTCGCAAGATTACATTTTGCTCGGAACAGTAGGTATTCCCGGAGTCATGTTTGGCGCATTGTTGCTAGCACCATTCCTCGACACTGGCAAGGAACGCCGCTTCTACCGTCGTCCGATTGCATCTTCATTGATGGGGCTAACACTTGTAGCTTGCGTTTACTTGACAGTTGTTTCTTGGGATCACTACCAGCATCAGCTTGAAATTAACGGACAAGTACCGGAACATATTGAGCGTGAAGAGAAGGCGCGTGAGGCTGCACTAGCAGGCCAAGAGCGTCCGAACTACACGAAACCAGCAGTAGAAGCATCACTTGTTGATGCAAATGATCCAGCAATGAAAATTGCTGAGCAAGCAAAATGTATCAGCTGTCATGCAGCTGACCTAAAAGGCCAAGGATCTGTTCCTAGCTTGGTTGGCGTTGGTGACGTTTTGTCGAAAGAGCAGCTTGTAGAAGTAGTTACGAATGGTCGTAACGGCATGCCAGCTTTCGCTGATACTTTATCTGCCGAAGAAATTGATCAGCTGACTACTTGGCTGTCCAAACAAAAAGCGGCAACAGAATAAATCATCGAAAAAAACCTGATCGTATTACACGGTCAGGTTTTTCTTCGAATATAAGTCCTTTTTAATGATAAAGCGAAGGAGAAGTGATTCATCATGCTCGCTATTTTTTGGAGCCGTGAATTTTTACTAAGCCGACCATTTTTATGGTTGCTTTTTATTGTTAATTTTTTTGGAACGGTTTATGGCTACATCTGGTACGAGTCACAATTAGCTGAAACGTTAGATAGCCACCCCTTATGGCAAATTGTTTTTGTGCCCGATTCACCCACAGCAAGTCTGTTTTTTACGATTGCTCTACTTTATTTTTTATTTCCGCCTAAGCGTTCAAACGGCCTTGTAACAGTTTTGCGGTACATTATTGAAGGTTTGGCTGTTGTATGCTCAGTCAAATACGGCATTTGGGCTGTGTCGATGATTGTAGCGGGAGCATGGCAGGGGTCTGAGCTGAACTGGCAGCACTATATGCTTATGGCTTCACATCTTGGAATGGCGTTTGAGGCATTGCTTTTTTTCAGATTTATGAAAGCAGGAGCTGTCTCGCTTATTGTAGCTACAGGATGGCTTCTTCTTAATGACACGGTTGATTATACATATGGGATATTTCCATACCTTGCCAAACAATTGTACGATGATTTGGATGCGGTTCGCGCATTTACCTACGGTTTATCCTTCTTTAGTTTGGCAGCTGGATTACTCGTATGGCGTTTTAGAAAGAAGGTATAACGATGGACATCCCTTCATAAGTTGTATTATGGGGGGATGTCCATGAAGATACGTTTTATTATTCCATTCGTCGTATGTATCGTCATGACGATAGGTTATGCTAATTTAGTCTGGGGCAGCGGAGCTAGTCTTCAAGCTTTTGCGTCCCGGTTGACGCCAGATCCAAGTAAACAGGTTCAACGTATGGATAATATTGCAAGCTCATTATATGAAGCAGCTTATACAAATAATCGACAAGCAGCTTATCAATATGTCCAACAGCTTCAGCAATTGGTTGATGGAGAACTTAAATATGAAGCTGGTAATGCCGAAGGGTGGCAAGCTGTTGAACGAGATGCCAATACAATTGAGAAAACGCTCGTTAAAGGCTCACTTGGGACAAGCTGGTTTGTAGAGGCAGCCCGAATTAAATTAACTGCTGATGCTCTTGCAAGGCCTAATAATGCCTTGTGGCTGCAATATGAGAAGATCATGCTGGATGATATTTCGCGTGTGGAAAAAGCTTGGAAGCGCCAAACTGATGATGGAGCTATAGCAGCACGAGCTGTAATGATAAGCTTGGAAAAACATGCAGATCGTATTAAACCTGCTGTCAGTATGATGTACGGGAGCAAGCATGAAACAGAGTTGATGGAGCGAATTCAGTATACGAATCGACTGCTGGAAGCATCTCGCAAAGATAAAAATAATGTCGCCAGCATTAATCGATCAGTGCAGGAACTAAAGGATACACTCACTCGAATGTTTAATCAGAATCAATTAGAAGCGGATGTTCCCGTTGTAGCAGCAGTGCCTATTTCGAATCCTTTGCGCTGGACACTTTTATTAGGTGCATTTATTTCAGCCATTCTTACTTACACAGGCTGGAGAAAATATAAAGAAAATCCTTTTGGAGTCAAGCCTATTTCCTAATGGGTAGATGATAGATCCTAAATGATATGTAAATGCATTGTTTTTTTTAAGCAATGATTAGTATAAAGACATGAAAGTCGATATTGCGCACATTCATTTTTAGCAGCCAAATTAGTTGCTGCAGAATGTTGTAATAGACGACTTTTTTGCTATCTAAAGAAAGCAATTTAAAAACATTGATTTTATTTGCGTCTTTAAGTTAACATATGAATGTATAGCTATCGACAGAAAGGAAATGTACAGATGTCGGAAAAAACGTTATCAGATATTCAGCGAGAAGTTGATGATTATATTTCTCAATTTAAAGAAGGTTATTTCAGTCCTCTTGCTTTGATGGCTAGAATGTCCGAAGAAGTGGGCGAGCTTGCTCGTGAAGTAAACCATTTCTACGGCGAAAAACCTAAAAAAGCCGATGAAGCGGATAATTCCGTTGAAATGGAGCTTGGTGATATTTTATTTATTCTTTCTTGCTTCGCTAATTCCCTCAATATAGATTTAACCGAAGCGCATAATAAGGTTATGCATAAATTCACTACGCGCGATGCGAATCGGTGGACGAAGAAAATAACCGAACAGTAAACAAGCTCCATACATATGCTGTACCATCAACCTGTGTACAAGGAGGATGGGCGGATGGATGGAGAGAGCTGCATGAAAAAGGCTTATGAATTCATCTTTAATAGTGATTTCGAGCAAGCGATATATTGGTTTGAGAAAGCCATTGAGGTTGAACCGGAAAATGCATTCTATTATCATACATGCGCCGTATCTTGCGCACGAAGCGGTAAATGGACAAAAGCGAAGCAGCATGCAGAATCAGCCGTTAGGCTTGCGCCCGAGCTTGCGGAATATAGATATCATCTTCAAACCGTAGAAGCCGGAATTTTGCAAGCGGAGGCTAATTTTTTGCTGGCCAAAGTACCGCCTGAGCTCCATGAGGCAGCACCGTTACTTGAGAGAGCAGCACTGCTTGACCCATTAAGCTTCGATGCATTTTATACGCTTGGCGTTTTGTATGCATCGCTTAGCCAATACGATAAAGCGGTTATTCATGCGAGGGAAGCAATGAGGCTCGATCCCAGCCATTCGGCAGCGAGAAGGCTCTTTGCTGACGTTAATCGTAAGAGGCGTATGCTGCGATTTCAATTGGATGCAAAAAGAAAAAGGAACAGGTGATAAAGATGACGACACAAAAAATACGCGTGGCAGTAGCTGGTGCAAGTGGAAGAATGGGACGCGAAGTTGTAAAAATGGTGCTGGAGGACGAGTCGCTTCAATTGGTGGCGGCCGTCGCTCCATCTGCTGGTCCTGTAGATGCGGGTATATTTGCAGGGAAAGCAAATACTGGAGTTATAGTCAGTGCAACACTTGAGGAAGCACTTCAAGGTGCTCAAGCCGATGTACTCGTTGATTTCACCATTCCTCAGATGGCATATGGACATACGAAGACGGCAATTGAATTAGGAGTACGTCCTATTA
>NZ_JBFTSN010000406.1:0-5778 GCF_056400045.1 Paenibacillus sp. 01L418 | reverse complement strand
ATAGGGAGCAATGTCCAAATGAGCAAAAGCGAACAAACCTACCTGAATTTGTTGAAATATGTTTTAGAACATGGAACAAAAAAAGAAGATCGAACGGGGACTGGAACGATTTCTACCTTTGGCTATCAAATGCGTTTTGATCTTAGCGAAGGTTTTCCGATGCTTACAACTAAACGTGTGCCATTCAAATTAATTGCCAGTGAGTTGATTTGGTTTATTCAAGGAGATACGAACATTCGTTATCTGCTGCAGCATAATAATAATATTTGGAATGAATGGGCGTTCAAAAGATGGGTGGAGAGCGCATTCTACACGGGCCCTGACATGACGAACTTTGGTCTTCGGTCGCAAACGGATGCTGAATTCTCTAAAGTATATGAAGAGCAAATGGATCTCTTTAAGCAGCACATCTTAACGGATGACCAGTTTGCCGCTGAATTCGGCGAGCTCGGCAACGTGTATGGCAAGCAGTGGAGAGAGTGGAAGACGACGCAAGGGGATGCGATTGATCAGCTTAAGGATGTCATTGCGACGATTAAGAAAAACCCGGATTCGAGAAGACTGATCGTCTCCGCTTGGAATCCAGAAGACGTTCCCAGCATGGCACTGCCTCCTTGCCATACGATGTTCCAATTCTATGTAACAAACGGCAAGCTTTCATGCCAGCTTTATCAGCGAAGCGCTGACATTTTCCTAGGCATACCATTTAACATCGCAAGTTATGCCTTATTGACCCACATGATTGCACACGAATGCGGGCTTGAAGTGGGAGAATTCATCCATACGCTTGGAGATGCCCACATTTACACGAATCATTTGGAGCAAATCAAGCTTCAGCTCAGCAGAGAGTCTAGACCGCTCCCTCAGTTAAAATTAAACACAGACAAACAATCAATCTTCGACTTTGCAGTTGAGGATCTATCCATTGCGGATTATAACCCTCATCCAACGATTAAAGCGCCGGTAGCTGTGTAAATTCATATTCATTTTTAAAAATGAAGAAAGGAGTTAACCATTATGAATATTACTTTGATTGCCGCTATGGATCGCAATAGAACTATAGGAATTGGAAACAAGCTGCCATGGCGTTTGCCAGCAGAAATGGCTTTTTTCAAGAAGATGACGATTGGTAAAACGGTACTCATGGGCCGTAAGACGTTTGAATCCCTGCCTAAGCCATTGGTTGATCGTAAAAATGTCGTATTGACACGTCAAACGGATTTCCACCCTGAGGGATGTGAAATCGTACATTCGATTAAAGAAGCGCTAGAATTATATACAGCTGAAGAGCTTGTTGTGATAGGCGGTGCTGATATTTACGAGCAGTTTCTGCCCTTCGCTAATCAAATATTGCTTACAAAAGTGGAAGCAGATATTGAAGGCGGAGATGCATTTTTTCCTGCATTCTCTGATTTGCAGTGGAAGCTTGTGGAAAGCGAGAGCAGAGATCGTGATGAAAAAAACAAGTATGCTTTCACGTTTCAAACGTTTATTCGGTCGGAAGTGTAGCTTTTTAAGGTAAAACCGAACGTTTGACGAACGATATGTCAGAAAGTGCAAATGATTGTACGCATAATCCATTACCTTCATAAGTACTTGAATGCTAGGATGTTGTAAAATAGTAAACGAGTGCTTTAGACAAAATATTCGTTTTCGCAGAAAGTTCGTTATTGAATATTTTAAGAATTCCCGATATAGTTTTAAAGAGAATCTAAGCAGTGTTAACGGGAAATATGGATGGAGGAAATGCGATCATGTCTACACCTACTGGTTTTATGGAATTTCAGCGCGAATTGCCGGCCGATCGCGACCCGCTAGAGCGTATCAAAGACTGGCAAGAGTTTCATAAGCATTTTTCGGATGAGCAGTTAAAAACACAAGGCGCTCGCTGCATGGACTGTGGTACACCATATTGCCACACAGGCATTGAACTGGCAGGTTCGGTTTCAGGTTGCCCAGTTAACAATCTCATTCCAGAATGGAATAATTTGATTTATCGCGGATTATGGCGTGAAGCGCTAGACCGTCTGCATAAAACGAATAATTTCCCTGAATTCACAGGCCGCGTTTGTCCAGCACCGTGTGAGGGATCTTGTACGGTTGGTTTAATAGGTGATGCTGTAACGATCAAAACAATCGAACAAGCAATCATTGATCGCGGGTTTGAAGAGGGCTGGGTTGTTCCACAACCGCCAAAAGTCCGCACAGGCAAACGGATTGCCGTAGTAGGCTCTGGCCCTGCTGGAATGGCAACTGCTGCACAACTGAATAAAGCAGGACATACCGTAACCGTATATGAGCGCRCAGATCGCATCGGCGGCTTGCTAACCTATGGTATTCCTACAATGAAGCTTGAGAAACATGTTGTTCAGCGCCGTGTTGACATTATGGCAGCAGAAGGCGTTGAGTTTGTAACGAATACAGAAATCGGCAAAGATATTACAGCTTCTGAGCTCGTTAATAGCTTTGACGCAGTCGTTCTTTGCGGAGGCTCGACAAGAGCTCGCGACGTTGAAATGGAAGGCCGCGATTTGAACGGTGTTCACATGGCAATGGATTACTTGAATGGCACAATTAAGAGCTATTTGGATTCGAATCTTGAAGATGGAAACTATATTTCCGCGAAAGACAAGGACGTTATCGTTATTGGCGGCGGAGATACTGGATCGGACTGCGTGGCTACAGCACTGCGTCACGGTTGTAAATCGGTTACGCAATTCGGCACACATGCGAAAGCGCCGCTAGTGCGAGACAACGATAAAAATCCATGGCCGCAATTCCCGAATGTGTACACGCTGGATTATGCACATGAGGAAGCAAAAGCACTATTTGGTGAAGATCCTCGAGCGTTTTCTGTACTAACGAAGAAATTTGTTGGCGATGGCAATGGAAACCTTAAAGAGCTTCATACTGTTCAAATTGAACGTACGGTTGATGAGACTGGACGTAAAATATATAGTGAAATTCCAGGAACAGAAAAAGTATGGCCTGCAGATCTTGTATTTATTGCAGTAGGTTTTGAAGGTCCTGAAACGACGCTGATTGAGCAGCTTGGTCTTGCACAAGACCGTCGTACAAACGTAAAAGCGACTTATGGCAAATACAACACTAATGTGGATAAAGTATTTGCTGCGGGCGACATGCGCCGTGGTCAAAGCTTAGTGGTTTGGGCGATTAATGAAGGTCGCGAGGCCGCTCGTGAAGTGGATAAATATTTAATGGGATCATCGATGCTTCCTTAAATATTGGACGTGATATAATAAATTTGATGGATGAGAAGCGCCTTAGGGCGCTTTTCTTGCTGAGTATGGGGTCAATACTGTCCCGCATGATAAAGGCTGTGATTGTGAATATCAATTTACGGTTAACGAGAAGGAACAAATAACAGTATTTATACTGCATCCGCGCACATTCAAGAAGAAATTCAAAAACTAAGCTCACTGTCCTAAGGAAACTTGTGGTAAAATCGGTTTGAGATGACGCGAAGGGGCGATTCGTCATGGCAGCCGATGAAGCATATGTTTTGTCACCAACAGACGTTCGAAATATTCGAAGTTATGTACAACACAAATACGCTGCGCTGCCTGGGGAAAAACGAGCAGAAATTGTAGCGGATGCGGTCAAACGCATAATACATAAGCAATTACCGAATTTCGAGACCAGCGTTAAACGCTCCGTCACAGAAATGCTCATTAGAACAGCTGTTTTGGAGCGGCAAAGACCGGTTAGAGCGGAAGATATTTTTCAAGCCTGCTTAGAGCTAGATCGAACCTCGGCAGAAATATATGATCCGTTCCATGATTGGCTGGAAGAGCAGCTGCTCATAAGCTGCAAGAAGCCTCTCATGCAGCGTGTAATGGACGAACTCGTATTAAACGGGGAGCAATCGGGTGTAGCTTCAAATGAGGCTGAGAATGGCCTTCTGACGCAGCTGAGAGGATTACTTATTACTGAAGGTGCTGAATCGCGTAATATGACACAAGCTTCAACTCAAGCAGAGGTCATTTCATTACCTGCAACGAAATGGAGCAATACGTTAGCACGTAGGATTAGTACGAGAACTTATATATACAGCACATTAAGTATTCTATTAATTGCAGCTACTTTATTGTATGGCTGGTCTTTAAATTTACCGTCTGACAACAAGCTGCAGCCACCCGTTGTTATGAACCAAGTTCAACCTATTGTTGTTCCTGTAGACGGGCTGCCTATCGAGCTTCGTTATCAAGAAATTGATCAAGCGCGGTTGATCTCATTTTTAAAGACGAAATCATCCATACTAGCTGAAGAGCCTTATTTTGGAGCAATTATAACGGCAGCGCAAGCCTTCGATATTCATCCGGTCGTCTTATTCGCTATAACTGGACAAGAGCAAGGGTTTGTACCGAAAACGAATAAGCAGCATAAAAAGATTGCCAACAATCCTTTTAATGTTTTTCATAGCTGGCAGGATTTTAACACCAATATTAAGCAATCGGCAGAAATTGCGGCGCGAACCGTATTTAACTTAAGCAAGGATAGGCCGGCAGAAGTAGATCCTTTTACATGGATTAATCGAAAGTATGCGGAAGACCCGAAGTGGTCGGATGGTGTTCGTTCGATTTTTGCCAAAATCATTGCCTATATGGAGAAGCCGGCTATTAACACAGACCTTCCGTGAACCCAATTGGGACAACTCTCCCACTTGGGTTTGCTTTTTTTATGGAGAAATTTCAAACTTGATATGGGGAAAAACATTTCTTTTTTGCGCGGAAATCTGTAAAATGTTCTAGTGGCTGTACAGTGCGAAACGTTTATTGCTAATTGTGGAGAGCGATAGGCGTTAGACTTTCGAAAAGCTTAATGAAGGAGCGATAATCTTTTGAAGACACTAATCATTGCGGAAAAACCTGATATGGGACGAAATATAGCAGCCGCAATCGATCCTAAAGCAAAAAATCACCGTTCCTACATAGAAGGCGAGCATTATATTATTACGTGGGCGATCGGTCATTTAATCGGTCTTGCAGAGCCTGATGCCTATGATGATCGTTACAAAAAGTGGAATATAAATGATCTTCCCATTATACCGACACAGTTCAAGCTCGTACCGAACAAAAAAACAATCGATCAGCTTAAGGTTATCGGCGATCTGGCAAAACGCAGCAATCTGCTTGTCAACTCTTGTGATGCCGGGCGAGAAGGGCAATATATTTTTTCCCTCATCCAGCGCCATCTTAAGTTAAATCAACCCGTTAAACGGCTGTGGATTTCAGACCTTACCCCGGAGACGATTCGAAAAGGTTTCGAGGAATTGAAAGAGGGCGCCGAATATGAGAATTTGACCCGCGCGGCAACAGCAAGAAGCGAGGCGGATTGGCTAATCGGAATGAACGGTTCACGTGCTTTTACAACGAAGCATAATGTGCTGCTATCGGTTGGCAGAGTTCAGACGCCAGTGCTCGCCCTTATATATGATCGGCAGAAGCAAATTGAAGCGTTCTCCTCTTTGAAATTTTTTGAACTGGAAGGACATTTCACACAGGATGAAATGACGTACCGCGGCATGTGGCAGGCCGAGAGAATGACAGATCAAGCAAAAGTTGAGGCCGTTGCGGCAAAGGTTAAAGGCAAGGCGGGACGAATTGCGTCTTATGAAGTTAAGGATACGAAAGAGTATCCGTTTAAGCTATACGATCTTACTCTTTTGCAGCGGGAAGCCAATGGCAAATATGCTTTTTCTGCGAAAAAAACGTTGGATACAGCACAGGCGTTGTACGAGAAGCATAAAGTTATTTC
>NZ_JBFTSN010000405.1:0-5782 GCF_056400045.1 Paenibacillus sp. 01L418 | reverse complement strand
CAACATGCATCTGCTGGGCGATGTCGATCCCGATAACTAAATGCTGAGCAGTAATTTTTTCAATGAGTTGATTTTGTCTCGCTTGCGATTTAAACTTCATAGTAGAGCGTCCTCCTGGATGATGGAATTTTTAGGGCTATGACCCGTTGCGTACTTCCATCGTACCGAGGCGCTCGTTTTTATGCAAAGCGGAAATTTAACGCTCTACAGGAATGCTAACGGAGAACGTTAGTTAAACAAAAGTGWAGCAGTCCATAACTTTGAGCTCAGAGGCTGGTTAGCAACCGGCGGTGATTATGTGATAGTCGAGATTGATGATTATTTCGAGCATTCATTTCTTATCGGCAAGACATGTTCAATAAAGGAATTAAGTGATATGTACAGAGTAGCCAAAAACCTATGCACGAGCATGAGTGAGTTTACAGATGTTTTTTGCAGGCTTTTTCAATTTGAGCGGGTGCCTTCGTTATATCTGGAGAGCGTCAGATCTGAAATCGTAATTGATACCGATACTGATCACATTTATGCGCCAAGATATTAAGCTTACTGGGAACTAAAGCTTCATAATCACCAGGATGAGGCTGCCGGCATTAATCGGCATCCTCGTTGAGCTAACGTGCAGGATAGTTCAATGAAATCAGGATAAAATGGAAAACATGCATGCTATAATGTTGTAGGAAGTGAAATATAGTATGAACAAAAAATCATTACTTGAATGGGAAACTAGCCATAATGCAATAAATAGGACTGTCGAAGGCTTTTGGAGTTATTTTAGAAAATGGCGTCAAGAAGAGAAAGACGATTACCACGACACATTTCATGGAAAGTTGTATGAGGATTTTATTAGTGTACATGAACGATCAATGTACCTTAAATATACTTTTAACCTTGAAGAAGCAGTAATATTTTGTTCAGTAAATATTTTTTATTTAGAAGAACACATCGGTACTTATGATATTGAGTTTAATTTAGACGGAGAAATTGCTGATGAATATTTAGATTTTGACGATATTTTATTCAAAGATAGGGTGTTGAAAATGAAACATAACATGAGAATTGCCCGAAATGCCTTAAAACAAGGAATTGAAATTGGAACAGTATCCAATATTACTGGAATTGATTCAAATTATATTGAGATTTTGAAGGTGAAATATTGTTAAGCTAAGCGATCATTTGTTATACCCCAATGTTCATTTGACATCGTATACATCCTAGAAACAAGATGGATTTAAAATACTTACAGTCAAGCTGAGCGATTTCAGGAATCCCTCCTGAGATTCGCTCTTTTTTTTTCGCATTTTAAGTCCTAATAATTTAATAAACCTCTCGTCATAGACGAGAGGTTTTAATGATAATTACTATCTATTTATTCGCTATTAACTCGCAAAACCTGCCATAACATGCCAGCTCCCTGGAGCTGATAACGTATAACGGTATTCGCCAGCTGGTTGTCCAGTTGCTATTGTTAATAATGGTGTGGTTGTAGAACCCGGATAAGTCCATTCTTGAGGGTTCAACGTGATTTGTTTGGAAGCAACAAATGTGTTCCCGCGATAAACATTAATCGTCAAAGTATCACGGTATTTACCCGTGTTAACAATAACGCCATGTCCAAATTTAATGGTTCCGCTTGAGATTGTGACGTTCGGGCTAGTGTAACTAAACGCAGCGAATGCTGTTGCTGCAAAACTCAAAAGCATGACTAAAACAAGTGAGAGGGAAAATATACCTTTCTTCATCCTTACATCTCCTTTAATTAGAAATATTAGTGAATTATGTAAGAGGGCCTCTGCACCAAGAGTATAGACAAAGCTATAGAATAAGTAAAGGTGAAAATCATACTATATGTTCAGTTTGCAGATGATAGAATATTATCCCCGATCCGCGCCGTGCTGATATATTCCGGAAGCAGTTTGACTATCTGTTTCCAAAATAAGTAGGGAAATTGTCAGGTTATATTCAATTCTAGAGGAGCTTAGTGTTGATTTCCCTATATCTGATGGAACAAAAATGAATAGGATGATTGTAATATTCTTTGAGGAAGTCAGTAGCTCACAGATAGACACTTGAGTGGACGGGAAGCCACTGTTAACGAACAACTGCGCGCAGCCAACTCGATGCGACCTCAAGAGGTGCTGGCGTAGTGTGCGTCCTATGAATATCATTATATTTGATTAATAGCAATCAAATTTGCCGATACTAATGATACCGGCTGCCTTCTATTGGATCAAGGGGGAGTGTGAGAGCGCTTCCTCGATCTAAGGTGTGTGGACAAAATAACAATGCTAAGAATACAAGATAGATTGTGACACAAGCCATGTAATGTCGGATGACAAGAATATGAGCCGATTAAYTACCGCGTAAATCGCGGTTTTTTTRTTTTATCGGTACATATTCTTGGCARTGTGCAATGTCAAGAATATGTACCGAATGCCGAAAAAGGCCAAGAATGTATASCGATTGCCGATGARCTATTTTATCAWGTGTTCTGCATATTTCACAATCAAACCAAAATCGACTACAAAGAGAAAATGGTAAAAAGGGACTTTTCATTTATTTAGTGCTTTTTGGAATTCGTTTATAATATCTTCAATTAGCATTAATTGAATTTTGTAACTATGTTCTGCAGGCCATTGAGCTTACGGGCAAGATAGTTTAAGATCAAACGCGGTGAACCGTACCACAAATAAGGGCAAGTTTTTTTTGGTGAATTCCTTGCGGCGTATGGGTTTGAATATATGTGCGTAGGTCACATGCGAAGAAACGAGAGAAAGGTGCATCGGTTCATTTTTTTGATTTGTAAAAAGGTGTATATGAAAGTAAACAAAAATCTATTTCCAAGCATAAAATTGCCTCATAGAATTAGTCGTAAAGAGGCCGTTTGGAGCTTGGATAAAATGGACACTCGGATCAAGACCATGTACCAGACTTGTTAAAATCATTTAAACCTAAGAAATGGGGATGAAAGATGAAGCGAAGTCAGAGGTATCCAAGACGAAGTTCCTTGTTGTTATCATTTGTGTTAATCTTATCGATTGTTTTTTCTGTTCAACCATCAGTAGTGAAGGGAGAAGGGGATAGGTCGCCGAAGATTTCGCAGGGGCAGGAGGATCAACAGCCTTTACTTCAAGTTCCTAATCAGCAGGGACAACAAGAAAAGTCCGATCCTGATCTCGAGCAACAACCCCAGTCTAACTTAGAACAGCCGCTTGCCGCTGCTGCTGTAACAGGATATTTCCCACCAAATACCGCGGCATCTGGAAATGTGAAGAACATGGCCTTGCTTTATACTGGATATTACGGTGGACGAACGACATATGAGGGAAGAGAAATCGGCACGTATGACAAGAATACGCTTTTGCCCTATGTTGCGCACTACAACAGTAATAATGTGATGGATGACACCTTTTTCGATTCATTTCTATTTCTAGGAATCAACACATCTGACTATAGAGATTTTGGTGATACAGCGGACCCTGCCAAGTGGACCTATAAGGCGGATTGGGAATGGTATATAAACCGCATTTTCACCGCTAATCAACAACTCGATGCCCTCAACCAAGCAACCCAGCAAGTTGCAACCACACTAAACCTAACAAATTACAAATCCAAAGTATATATTATGATGCCTTATCCTAATAGTGAAATCACCAATTTCGGAGATGTCGATAACGACGGAATCAGCGAAAATCTGAATTCGACGCCTAGCAATATGACGAAGGTAACCAAATGGTATATCGACACCGTATTAAGCAGATGGAATCAAGCCCAATACAGCAACCTTGAATTAAAAGGCTTCTACTGGTTCCATGAAGATATTGATCCCGGCAATCCGGGTGAAGTAAATGCAATTAATAACTCTGGTAACTATCTTCATACGCTTGGTCTGAAACTTGCCTGGATTCCATACTTTGGTGCCGGACAAAGCAATAACTGGAATAATTATGCAATGGATTTTAGCATCCAGCAGCCCAATCACTATTTCGTTCCGGAGACTGATTATTCGAGAATGACGAATGTATCGACCCAAGCTCAAACATATAATAAGGGCATCGAAATGGAGTTTGACGAAAGAGCGATGTTCGACCCCGATTTTAAAAACCGATTCGATAATTACTTAAAGGCCGGCGTAGAATACGGATACATGACGGGAGCGGTCAAGGGTTGGTATCAAGATATTTTTGGGATATATAACTTGTATAAAAACAAGAATAACAACGGTGTAAACGGAGTTTATGACGGGAGACAGATGTATGMAGATATCTACAAATTTGTTAAAGGAACGTATACCATTCCAGTTAATCTTGCAAGCGGTAAATCGGCAGTAGCCTCTTCCAACCAAAGTTCTTCTCTATCCGCTGCTAAAGCTGTTGACAATTTGCCGGGTACACGGTGGTCAAGCCAACAGTATTCAAGTACAGAGTGGATTTACGTCGATCTCGGGCAAGCCTACAACATCAAACGCGTCAAACTTAACTGGGAGTATGCTTACGGCAAGAGCTACAAAATTCAAGTATCGAATGATGCGGTCAATTGGACCGATGTGTACTCGACAACGACAGGCAACGGAGGTGTAGACGATATAGGCTTTGTGCCTACAACGGCAAGATATGTGAGAATGCACGCAACAGAGAGGGGCACGAGCTATGGTTACTCTATTTATGAGTTTCAAGTATATGGAGACAGCGTCGGATCCGCTACTACAACAAATTTGGCGTTAAATAATACAGCTACGTCATCTTCCAATCAAGAGGCAGCTCTTTCTCCGAATAATGCGGTTGACGGTAACGTGGCGACAAGATGGGCCAGTCAGTTTGCAGACCCGCAATGGATTACGATCGACCTTGGGCAGGCTTATAACATAAATCGAGTTATATTGAATTGGGAGCTTGCCTATGGCAAAGGCTACAAGATTCAAGTATCGAATGACGGTGTCAACTGGATGGATGTGTATACGACAACGAATGGAGACGGGGGGATTGACGATATATTCTTTACTGCCGTAAATGCAAGGTATGTAAGAATGTACGGAACCCAGAGAGCTTACTCCTTCTATGGCTATTCCTTATATGAATTCCAGGTTTATGGCAAACCGAATCTAGTGTTAAACAAATCGGCAACATCTTCTTCCAACGAGACATCCACATTAACGGCCGATAAAGCGGTGGATGGTAATGTAACGACAAGATGGGCCAGCCTGTTTTCAAATCCGCAATGGATCTATGTAGACCTCGGACAGGAAACCCGCGTCAACAATGTCAAACTCAACTGGGAGTATGCTTATGCTAAGGGCTATAAGATTCAGGTGTCGAACGATGCAACCAACTGGACGGATATATACATGACAACGAATGGAGACGGTGGTATAGACGATAACTACTTTGAACCGGTAAATGCAAGGTATATAAGGATGCATGCGACAGATCGAGGCACAGGCCACTGGTATTCTCTTTATGAGTTCGAAGTTTATGGCAGCTGAACCATTAGCATAACGTAAAGCCTAATATGGGGTTCTCATCCCAAATAACAAAACAAGCCCATGCACGAAACTGAAGTGCACCCCTTTTAGTAGACATTGGAAAAACCCATATGGGAAACCGATGATACTTTAGGGGTGTATTTTTATGAGGAAAAGAGAGCAACCGAATAAATTGTATTCATATGAAGTAAGGAAAGAAGCCGTACGTTTACACGAAGAGGATAGATGAAGAGAGCAACCGAATAAATTGTATTCATATGAAGTAAGGAAAGAAGCCGTACGTTTACACGAAGAGGATAGATG
>NZ_JBFTSN010000404.1:0-5785 GCF_056400045.1 Paenibacillus sp. 01L418 | reverse complement strand
ATCCCATCCTTCGCGTCTACAGAGTATTGACACATAGGAGCCATTACAATTCTATTTTTAAGCTTAAGACTTTTGAGTTCAAATGGTGTATCCAAATGTTTAAACGTCATGATCTATGCACCTCTTCGTTAATTAGAGTGGGTAGTTATTACTCTATTTTTACCACAGTTAGTATAAATGAGAAAGTAGTGAACTTTTTTTCATATAGTTTCCCTAAAGTTACTTTTGTACTATACTTGAAGAAATGGAGTTAAATTAGTTGAGGTGATCTGATGGATGAACGTGAACAGCTCGTTCTAGAGCGAGGTACTTATGGTTTTCCTTGCGTTATAGGTAAAGTACTAGACATTATCGGTACGAAGTGGACCTTTCTCATTATTCGTGACCTGCTGGTCGAAGAAACGATGCGCTTTAGTGAATTGTTGAAATCACTCGAAGGCATCAGTCCGAAGACACTTTCCCTTCGCTTGAAGGAACTTGAAGACCAAGGCATTGTTAGTCGAACCATTTATGCTGAGGTCCCCCCAAGAGTAGAATACACCATTACTGAAAAAGGTAAACGATTGGAACCCATCTTTATTGAGCTCAAGCGATTTGGACTCACTTTATAATGATTATACAGCAAAAAGGATCGTCTCCAGCCATCGCTTAAGAGACAATCCTTTTTTCATTTTGAAAAATTAAATCAATTCTGATTTTTGTAAAAGCCGTTGAATGAGCGCTGCAACTTCCGCTCGAGTCAGGTTTGCTTTTGGCGCCAGCTGATGATCTGTTTTTCCGTTAATAAGACCACTTTGCAAACAATCCGCGATACCGCTTATAGCCCACTCTGCAAACATTGCTCTGTCCGCAAATCCTTGCAGCAGCGTATCGGTATTTGTATCCACTAGTTTGTCCTTTAATCCCGTAAACTTCATGGCTTTGGCTGTGATCGCCATTGCCTGTTCACGTGTCATGCTGATGCTTGGACGGAATGTCCCATCCTCGAATCCTTCAATCAGGCCATAAGCATATGCCGTTTGGATTGCCTCCGCATACCAAGCCGAGCTATTCACATCTGCGAATATTTGCGCTGCCTTGACAGTTTTCAGGCCGAGCGCCCGAACGAGCAAAGCCGCAAATTCAGCTCGCGTAACCTCTTGGTTAGGCAGATACTTATTTTTGTCCACACCTTTTACGATGAGTCGTCCACTTAGATCATTTACGGCGGATGCTGACCAGTGTCCCTCTATATCCACGAATACGGTATCATAATGGACAAGCGCATACACGCTGTTTGTCAAACTGCTAATTACTGCTATATAGTTGCCATTCTTATGAACAATTTTGGTCGGTACATGGCGAACTGATCCGTCTGGGTCAATGACAACAGCTGTCGTCATTTGAGTTTGATCCACATCGTCAGGAAGTATCAACGCCCTTTCTACATAGGCGTCGAAGCTGTCGATATTTACTTTGGTTCCTCCATAATTGGCGGTAACCGTAAAATCAAATGCCGCATCAACTAATGAAAACTTGCCGATTATAGCAGCTTCGTCTAGCAACTTTTGAACCGCTGCTTCCGGCTTGCTGATTTCGATATTAATCTCAATGGCTGACAGCTCTGCAGAAGTGTTAAATTGCACCATCAATGCTTTTAAATTAATATGCTGCGCAGGCAGCGTATAGATTGTTGCAGCGGTTTGCAGCATAATTACCGCATTTTTCTGCTGAAGATTATCCAGTATTTCCGCAGTCAGCCCAGCTAGGAAACGATCAGGCTGTGTTCTCGTCTGTATCGCAATGACCGAATGCTCTTGCTCACTGGCCAGCTTATTCGCGAGTTTAACAGGATCAAGCTTGAACTGAGTAACCGATTGTCCATTTATTGTTGAAGTCTCTGCGGTTCCAAGCTGCTCTTCCTTGCCGTTGATCAACACAGCAAACTCTGCATTAGTAGGCTTCCCAGGCTGCGGAGGATTAATAGGCGAGACAGGTCCTGATTCTCCTATTGGAACTGCGCTTATTTCATTAGAAGCTGTGCTTTCTCCTGACCCATTGTAAGCCTTGATAACAAAATAATACGTAAGAACATTGTTCAAGCCTTTTGCTAAATAGTTATAAACAGAGCCTGTTACGGTTGCTGCCTCTTCCGAATAAACGCCTGACGTCGTGCTGACAAAGATTTTGTAGCCATCTGCATGATCCACGGCGTTCCAGCTTAAGCTCGTTTCCCCATTGCCCGCCTCTGCCTCATATAGTACTGGCGGCAAAAGCGACTCCCCTGGTTCAGTTGGATCAGTTGGATCTATTGGATCAGTTGGTTCCATCACCGTCACAACTGCTGATGTACTTAAGTCGCCGTTTTGTGTTTTCGCCGTAATGTTGACCGTCCCAATCCCTATGGCGGTAACAAGCCCAGTCTGGCTTACCGTTGCAACATTGCTGTTGCTTGTTGTCCACGTTATATTTTTGTTCGTCGTTTGCTCTGGCATAAGCGCTGCGCTTAGCTGCTCCGTTTTGCCATTCACCAGCGTAAATACTGATTGATTCAAAGTAATGCTGTCCGCAAACACTTCGGGTCCATATACCTCAAGCTCCCAAAGGGAATAACCATACATTGTCGATCTTACCGTACCGTACATCCGCATGTAGCGGGCGTTGACTTCATTAAACGAAACCGTCTCGATGCCGCCCTTCCCAGTCGTCGTACTGTACACCGTCTGCCAGCCTGCTTCGCTGCTTATATCATTGGCAACTTGGATCTGATAGCTTTTGCCATAGGCACTCTCCCAGTACAGCTTCACTTGATCAATTGTCTTGCTCTCCCCGAGATCAATATAAATCCAGCTCGGATCGATGCCTCGCTTGGAGCCAAAGCGGGTCGCGAGATTTCCGTCATTAACATATCGCGACGTATCCTCGACGCCGTCATTCGATGAGCCGACCGCGGGCTTCCTTAGCGCCAGATTCGTCCGCGTCCTAGGCTCCGGATTTTGCACGGGCTTGATCGTTACACCGCTATAATGCTCCTTGCTCAGAAAGTTCATCTCATGGAGATTTTTTGCAGGCTCGCTTTTGCCAGGCATATACACGTTTTCGAACGTAATATTTGTAATCTCCGCTCCTTCCATCCCCTTCAGCTTGGAGAAGCCTTCGCCAATGTCTCGTACTTTAATGTTTTTTACGGTTACGCCTGTGATCGGTCCGACACCTGCATTGCCGCCGTTTACTGTAAACATTGTCATCCAAGCGCTGTTGTCTTCGTTGCTGCCGCTGATATCTTCTACATCCATATTCTCGAAGGTAATGCCACTTACCTTACCCGATCCATATTTATGATGAATGGCAAAACCAACCGCTGCCTTATACACGACACCGTCCTTGAACGTAATATTTTGTTGGTCCTGCATAACGCCTTGCCCCATTTTGAAGCCATAACATAAAGTCCAAGAAATCGCGTCTTCGAAGAGCACGTTTTGCACCGGCTCCGGACTTCCTGGCCACGGTACCTTCCCGGATGCGATATCCGTATCCTCTCGCCATGCTTTGGTGGAATACGGATCATCCAGCGCTATGCCAATCGAATTTCTAACGACTACGTTTTGCGACTCGCAAATGTCGATGCCGTCATTTTCGCCCATGCCCAGGCTGTTGAACATTTTCAAATTCGTAAATGCTAAATCATTGGATCTTGTCGGTACGATCGCCCAGCCAGCCGATTCCCGAACCATGATGCCATCCATCTTAAAATTTGATGTAGCGATAGGCACGATCAGATTGTTGATCATACCTTTGCCGTTCGTACTTTTATCATCATGCAGCGCTTGTCCGTTGCCATCGATTGTGCCGCGCCCGTAAATTTTAATATTCGTCGAATGAAAGGCTGTAGAAATCCACCATGTGGCGGGCCTACCCATCGAATCCTTAAACCAATGCTCGGTATAATCTGCCGTCTTTCCCGTAGCAACAAATGTTGCTCCAGGTTGCATGTAAAGCGCCGTGTTGCTCTTCAACACGACATTTCCGATGTAATACGTACCGCGTGGAACATAAACGATGCCTTGCTTCCCATTCCCCAGCGCTGTTCCATAGCTGCTCGCATCATTAATGGCTTGCTGCAAGGCAGCTGTTCTCGCTGCTACTCCCGTTTTCTCCCCCGTTGTCGTCACCAGATAAGGCGCTGCGGTCACATTATAGATCCCCTCGCCGGTTGCATTCGGAATATCCGTCTCCGCCGGATCAGCCGCGATAACCAATCGGGTAGCCCGGTTGTTCATCATGATGATCAAATACTCATCCTTCTGCGTCGTAAACGTGATCGTTCTGCCAACCACCGAATCAGCTTGAATACCGAGTTTCTTCGGACTGATCGAATATTCATGCACCTTATCCGTATTCAAGATAGTTAGTTCATACGTTACTGGTCCGCCTCCCATCGAGAAGCTCGCATAATCGTAGTCGTTGAAGCCCTTAACCACCGGGATTTCTACTCCATTAGCCTTAAGGCTATAATTCGTTGAAACCGCATATTTCGCTGAAGGCTGATACGAATAAATCATAGCTGGACCCACTCCTGCTCCCCCTACTCCTTCTGATTCTGATTCTGCCTTCACTCTTGGCGCTGAAACAAATACCGATGATGCCAAAATCGCAAACGCTAACGCAAAACAAAACCATTTTCGAGTCGTGAATATCATTTCCTTACCCCTTCTTTATTTTTGAAAACCCTTACATTTATAAGTATAGGGGGAATGTACGAACCCTCTAATGCGGTAAATCCCACATTATGGACAGCAATCTTGAGCAATTTACTAAAAAAAGAATGGATTAGTCCAGTGGTCGTTATTGAATAAAGGCTTATAAAAAGCAAAAAACCCCTTAACGGGGGCAGGAGTACATACACACTTTTTATTTGGTTCAACCATCAACCATCTCTTATTTAACGGTGATGACATATGGCACCGTCAGCACCTCGCCTTTAAATTGAAATTGCCCCCATAACTTGTAGATGCCTTTCTCAGGAAATACCGTGTGAAACATGACGTTTGCACCAGCACTCATCGCTTCCATTGCATGTGCATGCACGAATTGGTCAACTGTGCTGTTCTAAATAACACAATGGCCGGAAGTGCCGAGAAATGGCTCTATTTGCTTTATCGGCTTTCCCGTCTCATTATCAATAAATCGGAATAGCAACATAACCATCTGTCCCGCTTCTATTTCACCAATCCCGGGACTTGCCGATAATGAAACTTCTAAGCCGCTTACACTTTTTATCCATGTGGTGTCAGGAACTATTGTTTCGTTAGATAATGGCTCGCCAGAAACCTGTATCCACTGCTTATGAATGACAACATTTTGTTTATAAGGCTTGAATTCAGTCGTTACATAAAACGAGCCTGCAAATAGTAAATTAAGCTTTGTCCGAAAAACATTGTCTTTCACATAATCGGGATGCACATGCTGAAACGATGATAAATCTTTACTAACGACGATCAGATGCATGAGCTTGGTCATATCTTCTGTAAATTTCGTTACAGGCTGCCCATCCGCGGTGGTGACTTCCAATTGTAATTCCAATTCTCCTACTTCTACTGGATTGCCATTTATTTCGCTTACTTTTACAAGATAACCTGAAGCTTCGGGTGACGGCATTTGTTCATTCTGAAGAGCAGCCAGCAATCCGCGCGTAGGCGGTTCTATATCGACGTTCGTGAGGTTCGTAAAGATATCCGAAGCACAGCCAGTTGCAGCTAACAGGATAATGAACAAAGTTATAAGCAACAAACTAATGGACTTTAAT
>NZ_JBFTSN010000403.1:0-5813 GCF_056400045.1 Paenibacillus sp. 01L418 | reverse complement strand
GAGGATATGTTCATACACTAAATCTAGCATGATTTGAAGCTGTTTCATGGAAGAGAAGCTCGATGTTGCCGCAATGACAACCTGATGTTTGGGCGACACAAAACATAACTGCCCATACCCGCCATTCCCCATAAAGCAGCCATCACGACATAGAAAAAATTGATACCCATAACCTTGGGAAAAATCGATGCGCTCTTCGTCTCGCGATGTATCGCTTTGCACACTGGTGGCGAGTGAAATGTATTCTTCTGAAACGATTCGATGACCATTATATATCCCTTTGTTTAGCAGCATTTGCCCAAACTTAGCAATCCCTTCAGTAGGAATACTTAGTCCCATTCCCCCAGCAACGACGCCAAGCGGACAGTTTTCCCAAGAAGCGGATGAAATGCCTAGAGGCATAAACAAACGAGGCATTAAATATTCGGTTAGCTTTTGACCTGTTACTCTCTCAAGGATAGCAGACAACATATAGGTAGAATGTGTACTGTAACGGTAATAGGTTCCTGGCTTATGCTCTACTTCCATTGCTAAATAGGCTTTAACCCAGTCTGTTTGCTCTGCAACGCTTCCGTAAATATTGTCATGATGGCCAGCATTCATCGATAGCAGATGGTGAATGGTCATTTCAGCCAAGTTGTCCGAAATCGCAGGAGGCAGCTTATCAGGAAAAAAAGAGATAACCTTGTCTCTTAAATCCAACAGGCCCTCGTCACAAGCAATGCCCATAGCGATAGATGTGAAGCTTTTGCTAAGTGAGAATAACAGCTGCGGCGTGCCTGGACGATAAGGATCACGATAAAACTTGGAAGTAGCCTTGCCGTTTTGCATCAGGATAAAGCTGTTCATCTTCAAGTTTAATTGCTTGATTTGAGTAAAAAACGCAAGCAACGACTTTGATGATAAACCATGGTTTTCTGGTCGATCCATTTCCGTAACACTTATCAAGCCTTCAACATCGTTAGTCATGAATGCAATCACCCACTCTTTTATACTCAACGAATCTACTAGCTCAATTGTTTAATAAACGTCACTCTATCGTAACCACTGCTGAAATAGTCCTTTTCATATAGGCTGACCTCAAAACCGATCCGTTGATAAAACGTTATCGTGTCTTCATTCCCCGGATGCCCTAAAGTATAAAGAATAATTTCCTTCTCTTTCAGCTCGTTTACTTTATTGCAGATGGTAGAAAGCAAAGCTTTGCCAACGCCCGCTCGTTGAAAATCCTTTTTCACAACTACGCCTACGATTTCATAAAGTCCTACTTCATTATTAAATAGGTATCCTGCATGACCCATAATTTGATTGTCATCGCTATAAGCTACATAATATTGGCTTTTACCTGCTGGAGCTTTCGCGAAGTCCGCCCACCGAGGCGGATATCTTTCAATAACGAAATCTGGGAATTGCAGCGGATGCTCCGATAATATATTTATTACATCCTGCCTATCGTTGTGCTCGAACAATCGAATATTCATATTGTTAAACCTCCTAAACAGAACGATCTTTTTTCTGCTGTTCTACAAATTCATCCTTCGTTAGACCAAATAAAATGAGATCTTTATACTCACCGTTAGTGTAAATCACTTTCCGTCGCACACCCTCTTGCTGGCAGCCCAGCTTGATCATCATGTTTGTTGAGCCTACGTTGCCTTCCAGTACATAGTCATTAAACTTATTAAGCCGTCTTTCCATAAAAGCATACTTTAAGAGAATTCTCATCGCTCTAGTCCCGTATCCCTTGCCTCGGTGATCTCTATCGATCTGTATGCCAATGCTAAACGTGCCGTTTTTCTCATCGATACTATTTAGATTAACGCCTCCAACATTTTCAGCGTTTCTATTTTCAATCGCAAACATGATACGCCTATTATCCGTAGAGAAATCAGCATAAGTTTCAACGAAATTTTTGGCCTCGGCAATCGTAGGCGGCAGCTCAACCGTGCACTCTAGTAAGCGCCGAGCTGGCGTATCAAAGCGGTTGAAGTAATGCCCTTCCCAGTCAGCATCTTGAATTGCTCGTAATCTGATCTCCTCATCCTGCCAAAAATATTGACTATAATCTATTTCTCTCATGTGATCCTCCCATAATCAATAATCGTATTAAGCGCTATTATACATAAAATTAATATTAAAAAGGAAATTATTTGTAATGTACTATCCAAATAAAGAGCCCTCAGGTCATTCATCCTGAGAGCTCTTTTTTTGGTTACCTTGAATGTACAGCCTTGTCCCGCTTTGACAGCACGATGTTCTGGTACAATCGAACGGTTAATAGATAGTAAGCAGCATAGATAACCACGAACAACACAATGGGAATCCATAAGCGATAATATGGCTCAGTTAACATAAACGAGAAGAGATTCATACCAACTAGAACATGCGTGAGCCCAACGATACCAGGAAATAAAAATACGAGGAACAGCTCGTGATAGATTGAACGCGATAACCTCTCTCTCCTTACCCCAAGCTTGCTGAGCATCTCATATCGCTGAACATCCTTCGCTGCACCCGATAATATTTTGAACATTAAGCAGCTCGCCATCATAGCAAGAAAGGCGATGCCAAGGAAAAAGCCCATAAAGACTGTACCGCTAGCGATACCTATTGCATTCTCATAGTTCTTGTACTTGCTCCATGATAGATACTCCCCATTGGATTTCTCTGTTTCCAGCTGGTCTAGTGCCTTCCATGACATCCGATAAGCGAGGAAATCACCCGTCCTTCCGATCACAACGAACTGTTCCTTTGCTTCAAGCTTTGCGAACTCTCCTGCATCAACAAGCCTGAACTCACTTATGGGTGGCGAAATCTCCCAGATGAAACCTCTCCACTTCTGACTGGACAGCTCTTCTGTATCCGTATTATCTGCATCACTCGCAGAGCCTGCTGGAAGAGGGCCTTTGATCTGTTCTATCTCATCCCAATACTCGCGGCCCTGCCCCGAATGAACAAATGGCCGCTGGTTCTCGAGGTCCTCTTTCGCATAATAAACCATTTCGTTCTCTATTTTGTAACGATACTTGAACTGCTCCTTGAACGGAATGGAAGCGAGTATCTTTGCTTCTTCCGCATTCGGGTTATGCACGATCGCGTCATAAACGCGGTAGCTCTCTCCCCTAATTTTCGCATCGTTCACAAAAGCCATACCTCCGGCAATTGCACCAGCTCCAAGTGCAATCAGCATCGCTACTGTTGCCAGCAGCTTCGTTAAGCCGTTAATTCGGAAGCTCAGCTGGCCGAAAGTGAAGGCGCGGATTCCACGTGTTTGATTCCTCTTTTTCATTCTTACTACAAGTGGCGGAAGCAGCATCATAAACAGAAGGTACGTTCCGAGCGGTGTCATGAATGTGGCGGTATACAATCCAATCTCCCGCAGCTGCTCCATAAATGTAAGGGAGAAGTAACCGAGCCCGAGAGCAATTGCTCCGACGATGCTAAGTACAATTTTCCACGGGCTGCTTCCCCACAGCCGATCTGCTTGCATATTGCCATGGACAAGATGCAATACCTTCATGCGAGAAAGCTTCAGCTGATTCCATATCGCAGACAATCCAAATAAACAAGTAAAGAAGATAATAGTAAATAAAATGGCTGGTCCAAATACAGCATGGTAACCGATAAGACTCGTCTGAAGCTGCTTAGCCATGAGATGCCCCACAAGTGTGGATAAGCCAAACCCGAGCCCAAGCCCAACCGCTAGTGAAATTAAGCCGAGCGCAATCGTTTCAATAAACATTAAAGTACGTATTTTACTTTTGCGTGCCCCCAGAACGAGATAGAGTCCGAATTCCCGCTGGCGCAGCGACAGCAAAAAGCTGTTGGCATAAATAATGTAGAAAAAAGTGATCGCCGAGAGCAGTACCGAGCCTAATATATAGACGAGCCCAATTGAGTTGATAACTGCATTTGCCTCCGTAAAATCGCGGTTCCACGCCATCGTCTGGAACATATAAAAAATGGCTATCGACATGACAAGTCCAGCAAGCAGCACGATATAATCTTTAAATTTGCTCTTCATGCCGGATAAAGCTAGTTTTATAAGCATGTCCTCACCTCACTGCCTTTCCGATTCGTAAGTTTCATCGGATGCAGCAGCGGCAGCTGCCGAGCCATAATCGCCGAGCACGTCCAAAATTTGCTTATAAAAGGATTCACGGCTGCCCGTGCGGTACAGCTCTTTCACAAGCTGACCATCCTGTATAAATAAAATTCTTCCGCAATAGCTTGCACTGAACGCGTCATGAGTCACCATGAGAATCGATATTCGCTGTTCCTCGTTTAGACGCTTCATCGTCTCGAGCAGACTAACCGCATTTTTCAAATCAAGCGAGCCTGTCGGCTCGTCACCCAGCAGCAATGCAGGCTCATGAACGATGGCGCGCGCCGCGGCTGTTCGCTGCCGCTGCCCTCCTGAGATCATCGCTGGATATTGTTCAGCTAGCGCTGTAATACCAAGATTGTCCATGACTTGACGCACTTTGATTCGGATCTCGCCAGCAGGGACGTCCTGCAAGGACAAGGGAAGTGCGATATTCTCATAGACTGTCAGATTGTCGAGCAGATTAAAATCTTGAAAAATAAACCCAAGCCGCTGCGCCCGGAAATCCGAAAGCTCACGGGCTTTCATTCGTGTAATATCTGTTCCAGCAATTGAAATCGTACCCTCTGTTGGATTATCCAGCGTCGAGATTACGTTGAGCAGTGTGGTTTTGCCCGAACCGGAAGCTCCCATAATGCCGATGAACTCTCCTTCTTGCATCGTGAACGAAATATTGTTCAGCGCATAAACCTGATTCACCTTATTGCTTCCGTATATTTTGGATATTTGTCTTATATCAATAACGGGATTTTTTGTTGTCATAGCTTAGTGACATCTCCTTCTGCCTTGGTACCTGTACGATACCCTGCACTCTACTTAGTATAAGGAAGACGCCTAAAGCGAGCTTAATGTAACCGTTAAGATTTCATAAAGATTATCTTAATACTTTTTTACGATTTAACAGACAGCTCCTGAACTTCACGGCAAAAAGCCCCAACCATGTCATCCCACGGTCGAGGCTCTTCTTTCAAGATAATTAATACTACCTGCTTTTCGTTAATTTTGCTCCGAGTTTTGCTTCTCCTTAATGAGCAATACCGATATGTATTGCAATACCGCCATGGCAAACAGCACAATTGGCATCCATATAGATTGCAGATCTTTAGCAAGTATAATGAGCAAGCAAATAGAAAGCACCCTTCCCGCATTTAGAAAAAGCTCCCGCATGACAACGGATTCTATTCGCAGCTGGCCTTTAAGGGGCAATGTCCCGATTAAGCGATAATAATAGGAAGTAAGCGTATTGACGGCAAGCGGATTGCATATCGAGAACAAAATCATAAATAAGGCAACCGACCAAAATTCCACTTGAATGAGCAGCAGCGATGAACCGATGGCTACCCCAGTTGTAGACAGGAGCACATATTTGCGTACTTGCTCCTTCTGTGCTTTTCTTGAAATGACGTAACCCGTCGCTACCGTAAGCGAAGAGAAGAAAACACCTAAGTAGCCTACCCAATCCTCACGCCCAACCGTCTGATACAGCATAATATTTGGCAGGAAGAGCATAATTCCCTGAAATAGACCTAATACAAAAAAGCTGTACAATGCCTTCAGCCAGCGACGGTTCTTATGCATCACCAGCCCCATGAATTTTAAATAATAGGCTTTGTGATGTGATTTGATCATCGGAATGCGGAAGCTGACGATCGCTGCGATAAGGAACATAATGAAGGCAAGCGTGAAAATAATGATGTAACCCTGCAAC
>NZ_JBFTSN010000402.1:0-5825 GCF_056400045.1 Paenibacillus sp. 01L418 | reverse complement strand
CCTGCATGTCACGTGTTATGAGCTTATCGAGCAGTTTTCGCAGCAAACAGAGTCGCACCTATTGCAAGTATCCATAGGACTCAGCGTCGTTTATAATAATTATCTTGACCTTCAGAATGCCTCCATGGAGGCGAAAAAAATGCTCGCGGTCGGTTTCTTCCTCGGACCGTGTCGCTTGCTTACTGCTGAGGAGCAAACGGATTCCATTTCAGCATCGCCCTATCCTTTTGCGGCAGCCTTACACGAACTCAAAGAGTCGTTAACGATGGGCTTTCATTCCAGATCAGAACAAATGATAAATGAAATCATGAAGCATTGGTTACCGCAATATCGATCGAAAGAGGAAGTGCTGCAGGAGGCAGAGGAATTGCTTAGCCTGTTTGCCATATTCAAAGACGCAGATTCTTCCATCATACGGAAAATCCGGGAGCTCGGCAGACTGTGTTATGTCACTGAGGTCATTCAACATGTAAAAGATGGCTACCAAACAATCGTGGGTGGTGAAGACTCTTCGCGGCCGGATAAAACATTGCACCAAAGGATCGTAATGGAGGCCGCTGACTATATCAAGAGCCATTATAGGGAATCGATCTCCCTGCAGGAAGTGGCTGATGCGGTAAATGTAAGCAGGAATTATTTCAGCGAAATGTTCAAACGTGTGACAGGAGAGAACTTCATCGACCACCTGATCGCCTTGCGCGTAAAGAAAGCGAAGGAGCTGCTGCAAGGATCATCGCTCAAGGTGTATGAGGTAGCCGAGCAGTCTGGTTTTAACGACGTAAAATATTTTAGCAAGCAATTTAAAAAGATCGTAGGTGTATCTCCAGCCGAATTTCAAGGTTTGTTGCGAAAATAAAATCATGCTAATTGYGGAAAACAAGACACTCTTTCGGAACATAAACCGTTCAAACCCGCTTTGACAATGAACTATAATTAAAGCGCTTACAAAATATTTTTGAATGAAAATTAGATATCTTGAGGGAGGAAAAAGAGAATGAAAAAGCTCAAATGGTCTCTACTCATCATGATTATTGCTGTGTCTGCTTTGATTCAAGCCTGCGGAACGAGCAATGGTGGCAACAACGGGGTGTCTAATGGAGAAGAAGCCGGAACAAACAGTCCAAAAGAGGGGAAAGTAAAAATCAAGTGGGCTACATGGGGAAATCCGGGAGAATTAACAAGGTTTCAAGATTTCACTAACGATTTTAATAAGAAGCATCCTGAAATTGAAGCAGAATTAATCCCGATCCCGGGGGAGTACGATCAAAAAATCTTAACGCAATTGAGTGGCGGAACGGCCCCAGACATTTTCTATGCCGGTGACGCTTTTATTGTTAAATTGATTGAAAACGGCAGCATCGAGGAACTCACACCGTTAATGGATGATGCAAGAAGCGCGGTTAAGAAGGAGGATTTCTTTCCTGGCCTATGGGGAGCCGCTGAGCGCGACGGTAAAATATACGGGGCCACAGTAGACAATAACCCGATGGTGCTTTGGTATAACAAGAAGGTGTTAAAGGACGCAGGCATTACTGAAATGCCTGCCGATTTGCAGGAACAGGGTAAGTGGAGCTGGGACGCTTTTAAGGAAATGACCGACAAAATTCGCGAAAGCGGCAAATATGGTTACGTACTTGATAATGCATGGAACAGCACTCACAGTTGGGTAACCTCTAACGGCGGAAAGGTTTATGACGACAATGGCAAATATATCGGCTACACGGATCCGAAAGCGGTCGAAGCATTCCGATTCTTATATGATAACGTCAAGAGTAAAAACATTACATTTGCCGGTACGCTTCCAAAAGGACAAGGCGGCGATGYAATGTTTATGTCCAATCAGGTTGGCTTTGTCGGTGCAGGGCGCTGGTACCTGCCGCTGTTCAAGAAAAACGATAGCCTCGAGTACGATATCGTCACCTGGCCGACAAATACCGGCAATAAAATCGAGCCCGCAGGTATCCCGACAGCCTATATGGTACTGAATAAGACTACCAAGCATAAAGAGGCGGCGTACACCTTCTTGTCGGAATTCGTCAATAAGGAAGGTCAAACCTATCGTCTTCAAGGAGGCGGCAATGCCGTTCCTTCGGTATCGGGAGCAGATGAAGTAGTGCTTGAAGGGAACCTTCCCGAGCATGCACAGTTTTTCCTGGATGCCCGTGAAATCGGCTATGCATTAACCCCGTTTGAAGCGGGTATTCCCGGTCTAAGTAATGATATTAATTCCCGTTTTGAGGCGCTATGGCTGAAAAATGAGGATTTGGATACAGCAATGAAGGAAATCGAGGAATTGGCGAACAAGAAGATTGAGGAATACAAAGGAAAAAAATAAGCAAGCAGCAGTCCTTTCACAAGGGAATGGAAGGGGCTTCCGAACATTCGGAAATTCCTTCCTTCTTACTATAATAGAGGAAGGGTGGCGTGGCGAACATGGATATGAAAAAGGCCGTTAATAATGGCCCCTCTCCGTCAATAGACCAAACAGATACGAAACGCCATTTCATGAGGACGAAGACGGTGGACAGCCTTTGGGGATATTTTTTCATCTTTCCGCAAATGGTCGGTTTGGTTATCTTTTCGTTGATTCCGCTTATATTGGCTTTCGMCATCAGTCTAATGAGCTGGGACGGCTTCGGAGAACGGACCTTTGTCGGACTGGACAATTTCTTGGGGCAGTTTAAAGATCCCGATTTCAGGATCGCGCTTGTTAACACGCTGTATTATACCGTTCTCACTGTACCGACCGGCATCATTCTGGCGATGCTTGTTGCTATTGGCTTAAATAAAGTAAAAGGAAAGATCCTTTACCGGCTCATTTATTTTATGCCTAACATTACGATGTCCGTAGCGGTAGCAGTCGTTTTCATGTGGCTCTTTAACGCGGATTTCGGGTTGATTAATTTATACTTAAAAGATTGGTTCGGCATTGAAGGTCCCCGTTGGCTGACAGACACGCGGTTCGTAATGCCTTCCATTGCGCTGCTTAGCATATGGATGGGACTTGGAGGCAGTATGGTGCTATTCCTTGCCGGATTACAGGGAATATCCGCGACATATTACGAGGCTGCACAAATTGACGGCGCTAGCAAATGGCAGCAGCTGCGGCATATAACGGTTCCTTTGTTGTCATCGACTACATTTTTTGTCACCATCATGTCCGTGATCGGATCATTCCAGGTGTTTGATCAATCCTTTGTCATGACCTCGGGTGGACCTGCAAAAGCCAGTTATACACTTGTATACCACATTTATGACTCGGCATTTGTTGATTTTACCTTCGGTACAAGCACATCGGCCGCTGTCACGCTGTTTGCGATGATTTTGACGCTGACCTTGCTGCAGATGAAAATATCCAAACGTTGGGTTCATTACGAAGAATAAGGATGACCGGGAAGGAGAAAACTCATGAATTCTAAAAAGCTTCAACCCTCTACGATGGTGCTTCATGTCGTGCTGATCATTGGGGCCTGCGTCATGGGGCTGCCTTTCCTATGGATGATACTCAGCGCGCTAAAAGATTTGTCCCAAGTGTTTGTCGTTCCGCCTAAATGGATTCCAGAACCGTTCGTATGGTCCAATTTCAAAACTTCGTTGACGGCCTTGCCTTTCGGGCGAGCTTATTTTAACAGCTTCTATATTAATGTCATCGTCGTATTCGCGCAGCTGATAACATGCTCGATGGCTGCATACGCTTTCGCCAAAATCCGGTTCCCATTCCGGGAACCGCTGTTCATATTGTTTCTGGCAACGATGATGGTGCCTGGACAAGTGACAATCATCCCGCTGTACTTGATGATGAAAAATTTCGGTTGGCTCGATACGCATCAGTCGATCATCGTGCCTGCTGCCTTATTAAATGCCTTTGGCGTTTTTCTGCTCCGCCAGTTTTTTAGAGGCATCCCGAAGGAAATGGAAGAAGCAGCCATTGTGGATGGTGCCAATCGCTTTACGATCTATACGCGCATCATGCTTCCGCTTGTCAAGCCTGCGCTTTCAGCGCTCGGCATATTCACGTTTCTGGGCATGTGGAACAATTTCTTTTATCCGCTTATCTTTCTCAACAGCCCAGAGCAATTTACGGTACCTATGATGCTGAATCTATACCGCGGCATGTATGCGACGGACTGGACGCTGATGATGGCTGGTGCTTCAATCGCTCTGCTCCCGGTATTGGTCGTTTACATGATCGGACAGCGTTATATTATTGAAGGGGTAACACTGTCCGGCATAAAAGGATAAACCGATCATAAAAAAACGGGTTGAGACCTAAGAGACCTCCATCCGTTTCTTTATCGTAAAGCGATGTCCGCGAACCCTGTATTATAGAATTATGTGTTATTAGCAGCTTTTACTTTTTTCGGCTCTTCGGCATAACGCATCGAAATGTACTTCCGGCTGATATCTTCAACTTCTTTTACGAATTGCCAAACCTATAATTCTTAGTATTTTTATAAATTGTTACACAACATACTTGGACATCCGTTTCTTAGGAACGAAGATGTCCATTTTTTTGTGAAGATAAAGTTGAGTGGAGGGAAAGATATAGCTTCGTTTTTCCATACATACTGTCCGGAGGGGATCAGCAGCAGTTATCGACTGAATGTATGTGATGATTCGAAGGAGGCATTCATACCTCTGACTGAATTTTTACCACGACCAGCTCAACAGGATCACTGAAAGTATCAGTCATATAATGTGTGAAAACCACAAATGAAACTGGTAGCGATATAACTGCATGGTATGGTGCATCGATCGTGCGTAAGGTATTTTTCTTTTTTAGCATTAGACTATTTATATGATATCTTCAAGCGAAGGGACAAATAAAATAATTCCTTTGACTGTACATATTAGATAGAGAGGGAGTTGATGAATATGAGTGAACAAGAGCAAGAGACCTTTCAATTGCCCTTAGTCCATAACGCAGGAGACTTTGTCATCCAAGCTGGGTTTGTGCTCGGGCCCAGGCAAATTGACGATTTCGAATTAGTCTACTTTCCCGATGGTACCCAAACGGAATATGAGATAGGCGGAAGCCTATTTGTTCTTAATGAGCCATGCTTCATATTCACACGCCCAGGTGACTGGCATACCTACCGGTTCGCGCCGGAAAAAAACGTACGGCATTTGTTTGTGCATTTTGATTATGCTTCACTGCGGAATGCGGACGAACGATTCGTGGCCTTGCTCCGAGAAGGGCATATGTTCCTGGCAGGGCGCCATATGCTCGTAACTGGCTTAATGGAGAAAATACTTTGGATTGCGAATCACCAGCCTGCGTATTGGCGGAGAAGGCTTGCCGTTTTGATTTCCGCCTCTCTAGAAGAACTATCGTCCTTTTCCTCACAAGTTGCGGAAGGGGAAGCCATTCCCTTGCCTATTCCTGTTCAACACGCGATTACCTATATGGAAGAGCATTTGACCGATCCTGTAAAGATTGAAGAAATCGCAGCGATATCGGGCTGGTCACATGAATACTTCACACGAATGTTTGTCGCTACCACGGGCATGTCCCCCAAACGGATGCTGCTCGAATTACGGTTTAGGCGTGCTGAGATACTGATGATGAGGGGCACCGGCACAGTAAAACAGATTGCCTATTCGGTAGGCTTCGGTGATGAACACCATTTCTCAAAAATGTATAAAAAAGTTCGTGGAATAACGCCATCGGATTACATAAAAAGGTGCCAGGATCCCTTATTTCGCCACACGGTATCCGTATTGGACCCGTACACGCCTTATCCTTTAAATCGAAATATTTTGGTGAATTCCTTGGTCAAATAAACACATCATTTGCCGGTTTTAGACTATGGAGAGTGCTGCTT
>NZ_JBFTSN010000401.1:0-5846 GCF_056400045.1 Paenibacillus sp. 01L418 | reverse complement strand
CCATTACGACACTCGATGAAGTTCTAGGCTTGGCAAGGGAATACGGCATAAAGCTCAATTTGGATATCAAAACAGAAGCGGTAATTGAACCGGCGATTAGGAGCATCAGGAATTTTGAAATGGAGGAGCTTGTATTCATTACGGGGTGCTCGGACGAAATTACGAACCGCCACCGGGGAATTAAGGTTCTTTATAACACGCCGGATGTACTTACTGAACAAGAGGAACTCGACTATATCGGATGGGCGCGAAACGTTTGCGAATGGGCAAATGTAGGCGGATATTACGGCTTAAACCTGAATTACCGAACTTGCCGCAGCGAATTGGTGGAATACGCACATAGGCTGGGTTTGGCAGTATGGGTCTATACCGTTGATGATAGGGAATCTCTTAACGAGATGATTGATTTAGGTGTCKATGAAATAACGACAAACGAGGTTAATCTGCTGAAACAATTAAAGATGGAAACAGGTTAATTCAAAAATGATAACGAAGGGAGAAGCCCTCATTGCAAACCAAAGTGGCTTTAGTTCCAACTGGAAATCGAAAAAAACAGCGTTTTGTTTATTTGTTGAAAAAAATATGGTTATACCGCTATTTGTACTTCATGCTTCTGCCTTGTCTAGCGTCCTTCATTATTTTTTCCTATATCCCAATGGGCGGATTGCTTCTAGCGTTTAAGGAATTCAAATTTAATCAGACCATACTTGAGAGTCCGTGGGTCGGCTTTGAATATTTCGCAAAGTTTTTCAACGATGTTCAAAGTATGACGCTGATCAAAAACACACTCATCATCAGCTCAATGAAGCTGTTTCTCGGTTTGCCGTTCCCGATTTTACTTGCGCTAATGTTCAATGAAATTAAAAACCGTGCCTTTAAAAACATCGCCCAGAGTATTTCGTATTTACCGCATTTTATGTCATGGGTCATCGTTATTGGTTTAGTACAAAGAACATTGGCGCCGGATACTGGCTTGCTTAATGAAGCGATCACCTATTTTGGGGGAGACGGCAGCACATTCTTTATGAATGAAGCCAAATATTTTTATCAAATCATGTTCGGCAGCCACATATGGAARACAATCGGCTGGGATTCCATCATCTATTTGGCAGCCATCGCTGGAATTAATCAAGACATGTATGAAGCGGCCAAAATTGACGGGGCAAGCAAATGGGCGGAAATATGGCATATAACCCTTCCGTCGATTCGTCCGACCATTCTCATCGTGTTTATTCTATCGCTTGGAAGCATTTTGTCAGCGGGATTCGACCAGTTATATTTGCTCAAAATGCCAGGAAACAGTGATTTGGTAGATATTCTGGATACGTATGTGATCCGCGTGGGCTTGCAGCAAGGACAATACGGATATGCAACAGCAGTCGGTATGATGCAAGGTGTTATCGCTTTAGTTCTTGTAGTCACTGCCAATCGTTTTGCACGAAAAGTGTCCGGCACTTCGGTTTGGTAACTTGTTCGATAGCAGCATTTTTCCTTGAAGAGAGACGCTTAACCGCGTTTTTCCATATAAATTAAAAAGAGAAGGTAGGAATGGAGATATCATGTTTAAGAACAAAAATTGGGCAAGACTGTTGACGGTTCCGATTATAGCTTCCTTGTTAATTACTGGCTGCGCGGCCAAAGAAACAAATTCAACAAATTCAGGGAACAAGCAGGAAGGCGTAAATGATAACAAAGATAAACCTGCGACTTGGATTGCCGACCGCAAAATTAAAGGCTTAATCTTTATGGGGGCAGACGATTATACGGAAGAGATGAACCCGGAAGTATTAAAACAAATTAAAGAGAAAACGGGAATTGATTATCAAATTAATATAATGCCAGCCAATCGTTCGCTTGACGGCTTAATTGCTGGACTTGCTTCGGGTGACTTGCCTGACTTTATCGGATTTTATTTGAATCATAGCGGTCGACCAGAAATGCCGGTTGTACTAAAAGCTGCGCGCGAAGGCATGTTCACAGATCTGACTCCGTTTATGAAGGATACGAAAGTATACAGCAAGTATCTAGAAGATGGCTATCTGCCGCTTGATACGAAAAACGGCGTCATGTTCCGTCCAGAGTTTAACGGCTCAGCCTATTTCATGCACATGAATATTTCGAGAGAAACAGGCTATGAAACGCGGAAAATGTTAGGCGGACCATTTATTCGCAAGGATATTGCCGAAGCGCTTAATATCGATCCAAAAACGATTACAACTTCCGAGAAGTTGTATGAGGTGGCACAAAAAATTAAAGCTGGAAATTTCAAAGACAACAATGGAAAAGACATTGCCAGCGTTATTGGTCCAAGATACTGGGGCGGAACAGAAGTTAAAGCGTTGTATAGTGACTTGACTGTAAATGTGAACCAAACTTTTGTACGGAATAAGGAAGGTAAAATTGTTCACGAGAGTCAAACGGAATACCCGCTCAAGCGTGTAGCGTTTGTTCAAAAGCTGCTGAAAGAAAAGCTGATGAATCCTGAGTTTTATACGATGGAAGAAAATCGTGCAACAGAAGGCATTTTGAACGGCTCCTTCGCGAYTATTGCTGATATGCATAACTACCTTGAATTTAATAAAGACATGCATTACTTGCCGATTGGTCCGTTAAATGAAGCGGATAAGCCTTACCAGATGAAGCTTAGCTATAAAACAGCTGGCGGTGCTTGGGCGATTCCATCTTCAACCAAAAATCCCGAAGATATCGTCAAATTCGCTGACTTCTTGGCGAGCCGCGAAGGCAAGCTGCTCTGGCAATACGGAATTGAAGGAAGAGACTACACACTTGATGGTAAGGGCAACCCGATTGTGAAAAATGAAGTATTGGAATTGAAAGATAAAGATTCGAAAGCCGCGAAAGCGCTTGGGTTTGCGGGGGTAGGCAACTATTGGGGCGAAATTCTTGGCAATACAGACGTTGATCGTATAGCGGATTTTGGTGAAACAGAATACGGTAATGCTGCCAAACCTAATATCAATGAGGGACCGCTCAAGATTGCTGAGTATTGGGAGTGGGATAAGAAAAGAGCGAGTGCAATAATCTCAGATACGTATGCTCCAACGGCTTTCCTTGGCGAGTTTGCGAAGGAAACGGAATTAAAAGCTGCACTTGATAATTATGACGAGAGCCTCAAACGTGCTTATTATGCTAAAAGCCAGGATCAAGTAACGAAAATATTGGAGTCAGCATCTGAACAATTAAAGGCTGCAGGCTTGGATGATTACTTAGCATTGCTTGAGAAAAAAGATAGCGATCCAAATACAAAAGTAGAACTATAACATTCATTAAAGCTGCTGGTGGTCTGTTTCATTCGTACATGAAATGTAATGCGATGAGACGGACCACTAACGCTAAGGACATGCTTCCGAGGCTGTTTTGCTTCGCAAATGTTGAAGGAGTGCAAATAACGTGGATAAACCATTTTATAAGATTTCTACAGGAGAAAAATTAATTCAGATTGCCATCTATGTATTGATCATTCTTTTATGTTTATCTATCATTCTTCCGTTTCTGAACATCTTTGCTTTGTCCTTTAATTCAGGCAAAGATGCGGAAAGAGGAGGCATCTATTTGTGGCCGAGATTATGGTCTATTGAAAACTATAAGGAAGTTTTCTCATCCTCCAATATTGTAAGTGCATTCGGCATTTCGATGTTCCGAACGATTGTCGGGACATTAGCGAGCGTCTTTTTGACTGCGATGGCAGCTTACGCATTAAAGAGAAAAGCGATGCCAGGCGTTCGGTTTTTTACCATGCTTATTTTTTTCACCATGTTGTTTAGCGGCGGCATCATTCCATACTATTTGTTGTTGAAAGACTTGCATTTGACGAATACAATCTGGGTTTATATCATTCCGGGCTTGTATAGTGCATGGAATTTAATAATTATGCGGACTTTCTTCCAAGAGATCAGTCCAAGCCTCGAAGAATCTGCAAGAATTGATGGATATAATGATTTTTCAATTTTCATGAAGGTGATCATGCCGCTCAGCAGGCCGGTTGTTGCTGTCATCGCGTTATTTAACGCAGAGGGGCATTGGAATGATTGGTTTACAGGTGCCTTCTATGTTCGAGAGAGCAATCTGCGGCCTTTATCAACATTGCTGCAGGAAATGCTGACCCGGGCAGATGCGCTTCGAAATACGCTCGAGCAAGCGGCTGGTTCGACGCAATATGAAATGCTGGACAAAATTCAGGTGACAGGAAACTCGCTGAAAATGGCGACGATTATTATCGTCATCACACCGATTATTATGATTTATCCATTTATTCAGAAGTATTTTGCCAAAGGCGTTATGATCGGTTCGGTCAAAGAATAAGGCAGGAACGGAGGAACATAGTGAATGACACAAGTAATCATTTCAAATCCTTATGATAAACAAGAGGGCATGTGGCTGAAAGGGAGCTTCCATAATCATACGACAAATAGTGCTTGTGGCTCTCAAACGCTTGAGACGGTTTACCGGATGTATGGGCAATACGATTTCCTCGGCATTTCCGACCACGATTTCATTACCGTTCATGAAGGGAAACGTTCAATCACGACCGTATTCGAAGCGATGGAGGTTAGCAGTCCGCAAAGGCATATGCTTCTCATTAACCCTCCGCGCTCGATGATGGACAGCTATTCCAACGAGTTTTCGGTAGAACGGTATCAGCAGTATTCTGACCTTTGCACGAAGCAAGGAGGAATGAGCGTACTCGTTCATCCGAATCGTTATTATTCGCAGTATTGGCCGATTGAAGATATGCTCGCGATGCCTTGCTACACCGGAATCGAGATCGTAAATGGCGAAGGAAATCCAGCGTTCGACATTGCGTTTGACAAATGGGATGCGCTGCTCTCAGCTGGGCGAAAAGTATGGGGGTTTGGCGGAGACGATTTTCATGTATATGGGCAAGAGAAACGAACTTGGAATATGGTGCTTGCTGAGCAAAACACCAATGAGAGTATTACTTCAGCGATGAAATCCGGAAGTTTCTATGTTTCAACAGGCTATGGGTTTGAGTCGATTCATGCAGCCGCTGGGACGATCGAGTTTAAGCTGCTTGCGAGTGAAGGATTGGACCGGATGTACAAATATGCAACTTTGTTCGGCAAAGACGGAAATGTACTATTCGAGACTTCCGGTCGTTTCAATAGCGTTAGTTACAAGTGTCGTGGTGATGAAGGTTACGTAAGGGCGGCAGTTTATTTGGAAGGCGGTTTTGGCGCATTCTCTCAACCCCTATTTGTTGGATAGGGTGTACTCTCATACATGATAACAGTAGTCTGACGATAACAGCAGGGTAGTACATGAACAGGAAGAATGTGAATTTGAATGAGTAAACAGGTTGATCCGCGCCAAAAGAGCATCATTTCGATAACATGGCCTATCTTTATTGAAGCTTTATTTGGGATGCTGATTGGAACGGTCGATACGATGATGCTAAGCAGCTACTCTGATGGAGCAGTGGCAGCGGTTGGGATAGCTAATCAGATTTTAGTTGTAGTGGGCTTGATGTTTGGATTTGTTACGGTGGGTACAAGTGTCATTCTCAATCAATGGCTCGGCGCAGGCAACTTGCATGGCGCCGATCGAATCGGGAGAACGGCGCTTACTTTGAATGTTATGCTCGGTTTAATAGCTAGCGTAGGATTGATTGTCTATGCCGACGTGTTTTTAGCGCTTTTTAAAGTGCCCGAGGATGTGATGGCAGAAGGAGTCAGCTATCTATCGATTGTTGGCAGYTCCGTCTTCATCACAGCAATAAGCATGACGTTAGGTACTATTTTACGATGCCGCGGTATTGTGAAAGAAATGATGTTCATCGCATTGGGGATAAATGTACTGCATATTAC
>NZ_JBFTSN010000400.1:0-5863 GCF_056400045.1 Paenibacillus sp. 01L418 | reverse complement strand
ACATAAACTTCTTCTATCCCACTGCGAATATCAATCGAAATACCATGCGGGCAATTCAATTGTCCTAGTTCCGTACCTTTCCCACCCCACGAACGGATAGATTCTCCTGCTGCTGTATATTGATGAATCCAGCTTTGTCCATAACCATCGGATACATAAATATCACCATTTGCCGAAACGGCTACATCTGTAGGGACATATTTAAGCTCCTCGTTATAAATATCAGGACGATCAGGTGTTCCCAATGTCAATAAGTGCTTTCCGCTCAAATCCATTTTCACAACATTACCGCGAGCTGTGTCTGTGATATAAAGGTATTCGCTATTTTGCTCCTTATGAAGATAAAATCCGTGTGCGCCACCCTCGAACTCTTCGCCCCAAGCCGCTTGAAACTCCCCGTTCTGATCAAATTTGAAAATGGAGGGTTTTCCTGTATGAAAGACATAGACATTATCCTGTTGATCTACGACGATTCCATGTGTATAGCCAAACTCCAAGTGAGCAGGAAGCTGTGCCCAGCCTTGAACAAGATCATAGCTGCGTGCGGTATTTCCTAATTGCGGTGTTTTGTTTGTGATCATATTTAAATCCTCTTTTCCTTAGTTGAGTGATTAACTTTTTTGTTAGCAAACGCTATCATGAATTGGCTCATCATTTGATTTAAGATCAGCTTCTACCCGCCCGCGAATCAACAAATGATAGTGTTGTCTGATATGATAAACTCCCAAACTAAATTAGTCTTTGAACAAACGAGACTTAATTTTGCRCTATGTGGACATTTTGATAAAAAAACGGAGATTTTGATCATTGGCTTCTTCGATAAAAAAGAAGGGAAGGCTTTTTTGCCTCCCCCTCTTCTTAGTTAACCCAGTATCAATCTAGCAACAACTTCAAGATCCGACCGCTTTGGCCCTGAATTAATCCTTCACCATTTCACTATTAATTCGCCGTATTATTTATGTTCCAACATCCCTAAGATCATGACCACCGCTTCCGCTCTCGTGGCGTTCTCATTCGGTGCGAAGAGATTCTTCCCGCGCCCCTTAATGAGCTTCGCTTCATACGCTGCGGCCACAGAGGGTCTTGCCCACTCAGCTACCTTGTCTGCATCAGCAAAAGATAACTTCGCGTTCGGATCGACCTTGAGCCCCAGTGCACGAACGATCATTATCGTCATTTCCGTGCGGGTAATATTACGTGTCGGACGGAAGGTATTATCATCATAGCCCTTCAAAATTCCTGCTTCTATCGTTCGTGAAATGGAAGGTCTAGCCCAAGCCGGAATCTTATTAAGATCTCTGAAAGGCAGCTMCTTTTCTACGCCTTCCAGTTTCAATGCACGGCTCAACATGACTGCGAATTCACTTCGTGTTGTTTGTGCATTCGGTCGGAATGTACCATCAGTATACCCCGTGATGAATCCTAACTTAACTGCTTCTTCGATAGACAATTTCGCCCAGTGACTAGAAATGTCAGTTAATCCGCTGCCAGAAGAACCGTCGCTTTTCACATCAACTTTCACACTGCCAAGGCTTGAAACAACCTTCGACTCTAACTCGGAATCCACGAGCTTCATACTTGAAAGTGTAATTTCGGCCGATCCCGCAGTAATTGCCTTAAAGGTTAGTGTAGCCAGAGTCACATTCCCCTTCTTGCCTGCTGTGTTTCCTATTTGTGTATGCGCTAACTGAATCGTATTCTCTTTCAAAATCGGACTTACTCCGAACCCTTCTTTTCCAAAGTCCGCGCTCACAAACTGCAGTCGTTTCGAATCGTAAGTTAGATTAATTTCGTAGGCGTACAAATCGATAACATTTGTTCCATTCACTTTGACTTGAAAGGTTTGGTTCGCCTTTGAACCGGTATCTTCGATGGATAGCGAAAATGCTTGATCATTCGCAGCAAACGTAGTTCTCGGAGGCAAGCAGGATATACACAGAAATAATGCCAAGCTGCATAAAAGTAATTTACGGATCATCATTGAACCATCCCTTCGGTAAACAAAGATAAGAGTGCGAGAGTAGCCTATTAATGTTTGACCACTCTCTCACCGTTTACTACTATCAGTATATGTTGATAATCCTACATAACTAAACTATAAAAATCGGAGAAAACAACAAAATCTATGCATTCGTAGCAACAAAAAACAAAGTACTTCATTGAAAGCTTGTTATTGTTGACTGCCTAATTATTCTTCTCATCAGGGTATAATCATTTATTATTCTTTAACTCATTGATATAATCTTCCATCAAAATAACTCGGCTTTCCAAACGTGATTTTTCAGCGGCGAAAGCAATCAGATGGCTCTTTACAGAGACACCTGCACCTGTAAGCCCTTCTTCCTTCCCATCACTTCGAACAAGACGTACAAAATCGCTCATTATACCTGTATCACCGCCGCCATGACCTGCCAAGTCCGTATCCAAAGTGATAGTCTCCGTCTCCCGAGTAACGAAGCTCGTCACTTCAATTACATTCTTCTCCATATCGCCTCTGATCTGACCATGAGTGCCCATTAGCTTCACCGAGCGTCCGCCTTCATAAGTAAATGCGCTCATTGTGAACGCAACCGTCACTTCATTTGCAAATTCCATGTTCACTACCTGATGATCGACCACATTGTTATCGCAATGATACACGCATCTTCCATATGGCCCATTTTTCAGTGCTCGAAGCACTCCCTCATCACTTGTATCGTTGCTAACAACCGTGCGAAGCACTTCACCCACCCAATCATCTCGTTCAATATACATTTTAGGTGCATAATAAGGGCAGCTGTCCTGTACCGGGCAACCGTCCAAACAGTACTTAGGCGCGCCTTCCGGCGCACTTTCTTTGCGGAAATGAGTTAATGAGCCGAAAGATGAAACCTTAGTACAATCTGCATCAACAAGCCATTGTAATATATCCATGTCATGGCAGCTTTTTGCCAGAATCATTGGACTCGAAACCTCTGAATCACTCCAGTTACCTCTTACAAAGCTATGTGCTTGGTGACGATGTTCTACATTTTCAGTATGTTGAATTGAAACGAGTTTGCCGATTTTTCCCTCCGTAATAATCTGCTTGATTGTTGAAAAAAAGTCCGTATACCTAAGTACATGACATATCGAAAATACCCGATTATATTTCTCAGCATATTCCCCCATGACAATACATTCTCTTGGATCGGGTGACATCGGCTTTTCCATTAGCACATGGTACCCTTTCTCCAATGCTTTCAGCGCAGGCTCATAGTGCATTTTATCCTGAGTACAGATGAGAATCGCATCGGCTAGCTTCGGCCCTGCAAGCAGATCCTCCCAGTTCGAGTAACAATTCTCATTCAGAACACCATGGTCTTTTTGGAATCGCTCTATTCGCTCAGGATCGATATCCGCAACGGCAACGAATTGAATGTCGTCTGGATGTTGCAAGGCATATGGAGCGTAAGCACCTCCCCCTCTTTGTCCAGCTCCAATTAATACAGCAGTAATTTTTTTCATTCCTGTGCTCCACTCCATCTCTATTGTTAGTTAATATCAGCTTAAATAGGTTCGTCCATTTTGAAAATAATAAAAAGTTTGTATTTCTTCGAAAAGTAATACAAATCGACTACTATTTAATATCATTTCTCTGAATTCAATCTGATAACTTTCAAGTTAATAAAAAAAAGCCCAATATCCGCAATGGAATCAGGCTCTTCAGAACGATACTAATATTGAAATGGCATATCATTTTCATGATCTATCTCTTGCCCAAGCTGCAGTCTGTAATCACTCAAAGACATGCCAAAATGCTTTTTAAATCGCGTGTAAAAATAATTATTTCTCTCTAGTCCCACCTTTTCAATAATGGATGTTAAAGGAAGCTGCGTATTGCGCATATATTCGTCCAGTTTTTGCATTCGCGTGTCGAAAATATACTGCGCAATAGACTGCCCATGTGCAGTTTTGAATATATGGCCGACATAGTTAGATGATAACCGTAATTTTTCGGCGATAGAGCTCAGGCATAATTCTGTGTTGGAATATTCTTGCTCGACAATTGCGACAATACGTTGGATCAGATGATCATTACTATTGGAAGTGTTCCTGAGAACCTCCACTTTATTACACAGCTTCTGTAAAAATGAATCCATTACGCTGTCCATATCTGTACTCACTTCTGCATTTTGAATCCCGCGCAAAAACTTTTGTAGTGTTAAATCCTGACTATCCTTTACTGCAGGCATCTTGCTTAGCACACTGGAGTAAACACTGTAAATCAAATGAACAATGCAATACAAAATTTCGTCGTAAGTGTATTGATATAACTTTGGACTAATACTTTGATAGATTACGGCAGCAGATTCATAATTGCCCTCGAGTACTTTCTCAACCAACTGCTCTTCTTTCTTGACGGGTATATGAAAATTATCTGTGTTGATTTCATCCATCATGTAAGGAGTAATAATACAACCATGTCCGTAGCGCATCTTCAACAGAATGGAGCCCTTCATATTATTGTACATGCTAGGTAAATGCTCAATCCCCTGAAACATCGTGCTGTACGCCATAGATAAAGAAATACGAAGATACTTAAGTGTATTACTGTGTACCTCGAGCAAGTAACGCTCTATTTTCTCCTGCAGCACTTTATATTGGGTTACTGTGGAACAATCCATAATCACTACGAATTTATCGGGCTCACTGCTGAAAATTTCGCACACACCATAGTCCGCTGCCAGTTCTGTTGCAATATTCACAATAGCATAGCGTAGTGCCCATCGTTCCTTCTGGCTATTCACAGATACAAATTGGCTGTAATTATCGATTTTAATGAGACACATGCACAACTGACTGGTGGCGATATAATCCAGTTTGATGTCATGTAGTTTCTCCTGCACTTGGTCTATAGAGTGTGTAGTACTATCACTTAATAGTGCATTAAGAAAGTCTTGTTTGACCGCATAGCCTGCTTCATGGATTATTTTATCAAGCTGTTGATTTCTCTCCTTCATAGACTCGAATACAGACAAAATAAATTGAAATTCTTCCATTCTCGAAATGACTACATCGTTTTTCTCAGAAGCTTCGCCGTTAATAATTTTCGTAATCGTTTGAATCGGATGATTCAGTCTGCGAGCCAAGTACAGACAAATTATTGCGCAAATGATAAATACAACAACTACGATACCCGCAGACACCATTGATGCTTGAATTACATCCTTAAACGTTTCTTTTACAGGAGTAAGGCCCATAATGTACCAATTGTTTGCGTTGCTTTTACTGCTGGATACCAAATAGCTGATACCCCCAATTTCTCGTATCTGATTATTGCTTCCAACAAGTTCATTTACTTGCTGGCTTAATCCGCCTACTTCACTCATATTATGCTCAAACTCCGGTGTGAGCGTCTTACTTAGAATAGAGCCGTTTGAATCAACGACTAAAAAAGAAGATTTCGTTTCAGGGTCATTGCCATTGATCGCTTGAATAGATTCCGTAAGCGCTTTCGTGCGAATGTTGACGACAATAGCATTTTTCAAGCCCGATAATGTCTCCCCCGGTTCAAATAAGATATAGGAACATGTATCGGCCGATTGCGTTGCTTCTTCTACAGATGTCACAATAGGCCGACCACGATACTCCGCTATAAAATTTTTATCGGTTAGCAGCGCTACAATCGCTTGATCTGAGAAGGTAGAGGCTGATTGGCGTTCACCGCTCCTTGAAGAATAAAACAAATCCGCCCCCGCATTGTAAAGATAAACGCTATCGATATCTTTTAGTGTCAGAAAGTGCTTGTCAATGACCTTGCTTGCTAAAATCGCCACGATCTCATCATTTTTCTTCATATTAATAAATTGGATGATATCTTTATCGCTGTACAGTGCATTTC
>NZ_JBFTSN010000399.1:0-5870 GCF_056400045.1 Paenibacillus sp. 01L418 | reverse complement strand
CCCTTGCGACTTGATCGGCATCGACCAGCAGCGCACCGCGTTCGACGAGCATGTTTGCGATTGTGCTTTTGCCGCTGGCAATACCGCCGGTTAATCCGATTATCATCCTTTTCACCTCAAATTATAACAGCTTCATGATTCCGATTATGATTAATAATATGCCTGGCAGCATAGCTAATGTCTGCATGCCTTTCCAAGCGGAGAAACGAAAGCCAAAACGGATACCGCCAACAAGAAAAAGAGCACTTGCCGCCGCTATCGTTAAAGCCGTAAGTAAGGAAGGCAATCCGATCAACGCAGCCCCAAGTCCAGCTCCAAATGCATCAAGTGATAATGCAAAGCCAAGCATGACGGCCTCCGATGCAGAGATGGTGCCTGATTTATCGACGTCAGCCGACTGTGGCGTGCGCAAAATCTGAATAACGAGCCCTAGACGCTTCAGCTCTACCATAACGACAAGCGCAGCACTCGCGATCTCTCCGGCATGTGTTTTTGCGCCAGCTTCTGCCGAAGCAGCACTTTCTTGTACTGCGGTTTCTACGTGCTCATGCCTCACATCATCCTGCTGCTGTTTGTTTCGTCTAAGCTGCAATAGCGCCCAGACACCAATCAGCATGAGGACACATGCGCCAATGAGACGCGCAACGAATTCAGACAGGAACGTGGTTATCAATCCGCCAACCTGCATGGACAAATAAATAATAATACCAGAGCAGCAAGCAATAATCAGTATTGACACGATCGGTATGCGGATCCTCCGCAAACCGTAAGTAACGCCAACACCAAAACCGTCTACGCTAACAGCAACAGCAAGAACTAATAGTGAAACTACATGCGCGAACAATGTTTTAGTCCCTCCCCGCACAGCGGCGATCCGGCTTACAAGAAGCTGTAAGTAGACATCCGCCTATTGTTCGTAACACACTTATCATATGCGGGGAGTATTTGACTGTGCATGCTGGTTAACATTTGCTGCAGTTCGTATTATTTTCCTGATGCGTGCAGTGTCTGGCATTTATTGCAAATATGGGTACCTCGGCCGCCAACAACAAATTTATGAATCGGTCTTGAACAGGTTGGACAAGGCTCATCCTTCTTGCCGTATACAAGCAGCTGATGCTGAAACATTCCCATCTCGCCTTGTCCATTAACGTACGATTTAATAGACGAACCGCCTGCTTCAACCGCATTTCCCAGTGTCGAACGTATCGCTTCATAAAGTCGCTTCCATTCGGCCGGCTTCAATGTGCTAGGTGTTCGCTCCGGATGTATACGTGCTTGAAATAAAGCTTCGTCTACATAGATGTTGCCCAAACCGACAATATGCTCTTGATTAAGCAATAGCGGCTTAATCTTAGTCGCGCGTTTCTCGAGTTTCCCGCGAAGCGCTTCTAGCGTAAAGGCTGGCTCAAGCGGCTCTATACCAAGCTTGTTAAGCGGCGGAAGCTCAAGCTCCTGCCCTTCTTGGAATAAATGCATCGTACCGAACTGGCGAACGTCCTTATAACGCAAATCCGTGCCATCTTCGAAATGAAAGATAACATGAGTATGCAGCTCAATCGGCTCTTCCGATGGGAAAACCCCATATCGGCCTTCCATTCGCAAATGCGATACAAGTACGAGCCCGTCCAAGATGATCCGCAAAAACTTGCCGCGTCGCTCAACCGTCTGGATCGTATGTCCGACAAGCGCATCCGCGAACTGTTCAGGTTCTGCTGGACGCTGTATAATACGCGGGAGTCTAACGGTTACTGATTGGATACGTTTTCCCGCTACAAGTTCAATTAATGTTCTTCTAACTGTTTCTACCTCTGGCAATTCAGGCATTTCTCCTCACCTCAACAACCATTATACCCGAAACTGCCCGCCAGTGGGTTACTTTGCTTCATACCAATTGTCACCGAAACTCATATCGGCCTTCAAAGGAACATCAAGTTTGAGCGCTCCAGCCATCACTTCAGGTACAAGCGTCTTCATCAGCTCCAGCTCCTCTTGCGGCACTTCGAACACGAGCTCATCGTGCACCTGCAGCAGCATGCGGCTCTTCAGCTTGCGTTCGCGCAGCGCAGCGTCCATATGGACCATGGCCAGCTTAATAATATCTGCCGCAGTACCTTGAATCGGTGTATTCATCGCTGTACGTTCAGCAAAGGATCGCAAATTGAAATTAGAAGCATTGATGTCATTCAGATAACGCCTGCGCTCAAGCAGTGTGGCCACATACCCGTCGCGCTTCGCTTGCTGAACGATATCGTGCATATATTGGCGAACGCCTTTGAAAACCTCCTTGTAATCCGCAATAAACTTTCCAGCTTCATTACGGGAAATGCCAAGGTTTTGCGATAAGCCAAAATCGCTGATGCCATACACGATGCCGAAGTTGACCGCTTTTGCCGAACGACGCATGTTGGAATCAACCTCCTCGGCAGTTACGCCGAATACATCCATCGCTGTTTTGGTGTGAATATCCATGTCCTTAATGAACGCTTCCTTCATATTCTCATCATCAGCAATATGTGCGAGCACACGAAGCTCAATTTGTGAATAGTCAGCTGCTACGATGGACCAGCCCGGCTCGGACGGTACAAAGGCTTTCCTAATTTGGCGTCCTTCCTCAAGACGAATCGGAATGTTCTGCAGGTTAGGGAACTGACTGCTTAGACGACCGGTAGCTGCAATGGTCTGGCGATAATACGTGTGTATTTTGCCTGTTTCCTTGCGCACCTCTTTAAGCAAGCCCTCTACATAAGTAGATTGCAGCTTCGAGAGCTGACGATAATGCAGGATAAGCGGAATAATCTCGTGATAAGGAGCAAGCTCCTCCAGTACCTCAGCATCCGTCGAATAACCTGTTTTCGTCTTTTTCTTAGCAGGCAGGCCAAGCTTCTCGAATAAAATCTCACCCAGCTGCTTTGGCGATCCGATATTAAATTCCGTACCAGCAAGCTTGTACACGCTGCTAATGATTGTTGTCAGCTTACTCTCCAAATTACGGCCAAGCGCCTCCAGCTCCTCCGACTTTACTTTAATGCCCTGAAACTCCATCCCTGCAAGAATGCGGGACAATGGATGCTCCATGTCAAAATAAAGCTTGCTCATGCCCGTATTGCTTAGCTCTTCGGTTAACAGAGGCACGAGCTTCCGAACCGCTTCCGCTTTCAGCGATAAATGGCGGTAAAGCGTATCGGCATCAGGCACTCTGAATTTCGCGCCTTTGCCATAAACAGCTTCATCCGGCGGCAGTGTCGACAAGCCTTGCTTCTCATTAATGCCGCTTAATGTCTGGCTTGCTTCTGTAGGATCGAGCAAATATGCTGCCAGCTGCACATCAAAAGCAGAACCCTCGAAGCTGATTCCGCTCCATTTGAGTGCCAGCTCCACCTTATGGAGATCAAAGCCGTATTTCGGCTTGTCCGCTTGTTCGAGCCAGTCGCGAAGCTTCGCTGCGAAAGGCTGCTTAAGCACTGAATATGGCATTACAAACACAGCTTCATCAGTAGCGATAGCAAGGCCAATCAGCTCGGCATGATGCGGATTCTCCCCAATGGCTTCGATATACAAGCCATTTTTGTCCGACTTCTGGAGCAGTTGAATAAGCTTCTCCAGCATCTCTGCGTCTTTTTCTGATTCGATCACATTAATATTCAAATCAGCTGCAGCAGCTTCGGCTTCCTTATCCATATCACCCGCTTCAGCACCTAGCTCCAGGCGATCAATTAATGATTTAAATTCCAGCTTGCGGAACGCCTCAGCCAGCTTCGAACCATCATACCCGGCATAACGAATGTCATCGATAGACTTTTCTATAGGCACTTCACGGAAGATCGTCGCCAAGCGCTTGCTCATCGTAGCATCATCTTTATGGCTCTCAATGTTTTCCTTCAGCTTGCCCTTTAGCTTGTCCAAGTTATCAAGCACGCTTTCAACGGATCCATGCTCATGAAGCAGCTTAAGCGCCGTTTTTTCGCCTACGCCCGGAACACCAGGGATGTTGTCAGAGGTATCCCCCATGAGCCCCTTAAGATCGATAATTTGCATCGGCACAAGGCCGTATTTCTCTTGGATCGTCTCTGGTGTGTAAAGTTCAACATCACTAACGCCTTTGCGTGTTACCGCAATGGTTACTTTGTCTGAAGCAAGCTGCAGCATATCTTTATCTCCAGTAACGACAAAAGTTTCTACACCTTTCTCGTCAGCTGCCTTCGTTAGCGTACCGATAATATCATCGGCCTCATAACCGGACAGCTCAAACTGTGAAATGCTAAAGGCTTGAAGCAGCTCCTTAAGCACTGGAAATTGTTCTGACAGCTCTGGCGGTGTCTTTTGTCTTCCGCCTTTATATTCCGCATAACCTTCATGGCGAAAAGTGACCTTGCCGGCATCAAATGCAACCAGCACATGAGTCGGCTTTTCTTGTTCAAGCAGCTTAAGCAGCATCGTTGTAAACCCAAAAATCGCATTCGTGTGATTGCCCGCCGAATTCGTAAGCGGCGGCAAAGCAAAAAACGCACGGTAGATTATACTGTTTCCGTCAATTAGCATCCATTTTTCCATAAGGAATCAACACCTTCTTTATGTAACATTCATACCTTTAAGTATACCACAAAAAGGGCTATTCCCAAGCATCACTGCGATGGGATAGCCCTTTTTTGTATCGGTTACATCATCATGGAACGAAATGGAGCAGGCCTGCCTAATAAATAACCTTGAGCATATTCAATCCCCATCTCACGCACCTTCGCAAGCTCCGCTTCAAGTTCTATGCCTTCGGCGATAATCGAAATATCCATTTTTGCTGCAATCTGAACCAGCGTGTACAAAATATGCTCTTTCATCTCATCCAAGTGGATATTCTGAATAATCGACCGATCCACCTTCAAATAATCAGGTCGCAGCTCAGCGATAGATTGCAATGACGAATAACCCGCTCCAACATCATCAATTGCAATTTGATAACCTTGGCTTCGGTAATGCTCCAGCGCCTTCTTCACAGAGCCAAAATCCGCGATTGAGCTTCGTTCTGTAATTTCAAATACGACATGATGGGGCGATAGCTTATGCTGCTCCAGCAGACTGAGTGTTTGGCCAGGCGAGAAGCTTGGATCCTCCATAATTTGCGCCATCACATTAATGAATAGCTTTTGCCCTGGCATGAGCCTCAGACAGCCGTCTATCGCCTTTTCTCTAGCCAGTCTATCCAAGCTATAAGTCAATCCTTCCTGCTCAGCACACTGAAAGAGCTCCATAGGTCCATTAAACCAAGTTTGATCCTGCGTACGTGATAGCGCTTCGAAGCCAAATACCTCTCCTTCGCGCAGCAGCGATACGATAGGCTGATATACTGGCTGAATAAGCCGCTCGCTAATGACTCGTTCCAGAGCTCGGCGCTTCAAGCTTCGCTCCATCGATCCGGCGGATTGCCCGTGCAAAATTGCTTTTTTCATCGCATCATACCAGACGAGGCCATCCACAGGGTCATTGTCATTGGGTACGACAGATACACCAATATGGAGCTTCCCAAGCACATCAGCTAGCCCCTCATAGCAAATCTCCTCTGCAAATTGTTTCTCCCAATCAGCGGTATGCTTATAGGCCAGCTCAAGCAGCCAGTCCTCCTGCAGCATTTGATGCCCGGCCGGCAAACGCATATGGATAAATAAATCCTCCTTCATCCATTGCAGCCCTTCATATAGTAAAGAGCTTCCAAATGCAGCCTTCACCTCATTCTCTGCAAAAACACGCCATTTCTCATGCTGCGAGGATAAGTGATTTTTCCGAACATCCGTAGGAAACTGCCATGATAAATAAATAATACCAAGATGACCCGAGCTCACGTTTTCCGTATCGTTTAGCCGCCATATGTCCCGTAG
>NZ_JBFTSN010000398.1:0-5886 GCF_056400045.1 Paenibacillus sp. 01L418 | reverse complement strand
GCCGGAGCAGTCCAGCTCAATGTGACCTGTCCGTCGCCCGCCGTCGCCTTGAAGCCGCCCGGAGCACCGGGCACGTCCGTTTTTCTCTGCGCAAACATCCAATCAAAGACGTCTGTGTAGTCATTGTTCCAAGCCGACAAGTTAGAGGACTGCGCCGTGGGAGCTATGCTCCAAGTCCCCGTAGTTATCTGGTTGTAAAGAACCGCCGCTTCAACTTCGTGCGCTACATAATCAGCCAGGACAGGTGTGTTGGCCTGATTCGGCCTCTGATTCGGCTGATCAAATTGATTGTAGGGCCACGTAAGAGCCTCATTGCTCTCAAAGCGCGAAGCCCTCGCGTTGATCATTTTCGGCATATTGGTGTTTATGAAGCTAGTGAGGTTAGTCTGGTATATTCCAACGTTATGAGCATTTATAAACATCCAATAGGCCAGGTTGGTGTGAACGTCGTTGGCGTTGGCGTTCGGTGAGCCGCTTACAGGGGACATAGGTGCGGCGGCCGCGAAGAAGCCGGGGTAGGCGTTAACTAAGTTGTTCGTATACTGGCCACCCCATGAGAAGCCCGCCGCATATATACGATTAGAGTCTGCTGCGCCGCTAGCAACCAGGTCGTCTATAACCTTCTTAACATTGACTGTGGAGGGAGTAGACGTGCCATTATAGGAAATATTCAGTATATGGCTGGCGTATTTGCCGGGGTTTTCTTCCATTTTCTTCATCAGAGCGACCGCACCGTTGGCGGATTTCATGGCCGCTTTTTGGTCTGTCGTAGCGACTGTGCCGCCACGTCCCATGCCGTGGGTATAGACATACAGCGGCAATCCTTGCAACACTTCACCGTTTTCATCCTTGTGAAGGTAGAGCGCGCGATTGACCGAATTGCCCGTGGGTGTTGTAAACTTGTCAAGGATCGGATTCACAACTTTTTCCTGTTCAAAAACCACGTTGCGAAGCGGACTCCCTTCTGTCAGTACGATCTCGCCGTTTTGGACGATGTTGTAAACCTGCTTTGTCGAGTTACTGCTGCCATCCAGCGTTATATTGCCGCCGCTCGCTGAATAAAACTCAGACTCAACTACGATGTAACGGCCGCTTGCCAGTCCGGCCTGATAATCCGGTGAATTGCTTACCGTCCCCAGATAGCCGCGCACCTTCGGTTTGACATTGGCGTATACCCTTGTGATTTTGCGCGTCCCTTCAAAGGTCACCGAGTCACCGTTCAGGGTCGTGTTCCTAGCCGACAAGGTAAACAAGCCCGGATTAAGCTCGGAGCCTAACGCCGCCTTCCCCTCGCCTAAGTCAATGATGACAGCCGTCGTGTACTCGCCACTGGCGAAGTTGTCATTCCATACGATAAAGGGAAGCAGCTCCGCGTCCGGATCGTTTTTGAATGTCACGTGAATTGTATGGTCAGCGTTAACATTTAAAAAGGTATAAGTGCCAGCGGATAGAGTCGCGGCCTCGCCGTCTACCGTTACGGTATCCACAATTTTGCCGTAATCGGGGGTAAACGTTAATTCTTTGTTTGAGCCCCTATCTATTCTCAGAACATCGCCGGGTGGGTTCGACGTTATTCGGCCGCCCGATCCCGCCGTGGCGGTGATTGAGAATCTGGTGTCCACTTCATTGGCTAAAGAGAGCTCCAGGCTGTTTGTAAATGAAGCAGCGCTGGTATAAGCCGCGTCCGGATCTCCGAAACAGGAAACGACTTCATAGCGGTCACCGCCCTTTTCCGTCGAGTTATTGATATAAACCTCAAAGGTAAGCATGCCCTCCTCCAAGGTCAAGGTTCTTTTGGGTATTCTCATCTCCACGATATATCCTTTTTCCGTGGTCTGGGTCCACGCAGCTCTGCCCGGAGCGGCCTGCCCTGAAAACACGCCCGTCGCGCTGACGCGCCATTGGTTTGCGCCTCCGGTTCCGGTACCGACATAAAACTCCAGGCTGTCGTACTGGTGATCTCCGCCGGCTCCCTGATATAGATTGCTGTCCTCCACAACTACGCGGGCATACAGGTAGTTGTGGTCCCAAAGGATTCTGGCTGTGCCCGTGGCATGGGGTCTGGAGTCGCCGGGCACAGTGCTTTTGTTGATGTGATGCTCCATTGTCAGGGCCCACAGTGGGTCGTCTGACCCGAGTTCGGGAGTTCCGAAAATGGCGGTCGGCGTTTCATTCGCTTCTGCGTTCTCGATGTTGTCAGTGTCGGCGGCATAGCTGGTAGGCATTAGCGACGTCACCATTACCAAGCAACAGAGGTACGCGAGCATTCTGCTAAATCGTTTTTGCATAAATGAAAATCCTCCTTATTTTTCGATCCGGTGCGCCCACGGCTTACCCGCATCGTATTCGGACACATTGTCAATTTGACAAACGCCCAACTATATGATGTGGTATATTTACCAGGTTTTCAACCTGTCAAAATATAGAATCTATGGAAACGATTGATCCGAGAAATCTTTGAAAATAATCAGGATTCAATTCAAATAAATGCTGATGTTAAAGTGGCTTACTTATCTCATATTCAAGGCGAAATGCTAAAGGATTCTAATACAATACTAGAAGAATTCATCGATGCTGGGTGTAAAACTTATGAAGAGATTAGATCATATATTTCAAAGTATTGCTTTGAAGGTTGAAGGAGAAATTGTTAATCAAAAGATAGAATCTTTATCTGGCGGAAAAAAATATGCTTCAATTGGCTAAAGTTTCTGCCAGTAAAGCAAACGTATTGCTTCTTGATGAACCGACAAGTCATTTAGACACCTATACACAAATAGCACTGGAGAAAGCCATTGAAGACCATAAAGGTGCGATTCTCATGATTTCTATTTTGTGGTAAATGGTATGGATTATGTTTTAATCATTGACGATAAGACGATTCGAAAAATGAGTATACAAAAATTTAGAAAGATGATTTATGCTAGTCATTTAGATAGAGACTATTTAGAAACTGAACAAAAGAAAAAATCAGTTGAAACGAAAATAGAATTGGCTTTATAAGATACAGATTTTGTACTTGCAAAAGTATTGGTTAATGAACTGATAAATCAGAAAGAGATTCTTTTTTATCATTTATCAATTGATGATTTTATCAAAGATTTTTTTAATAATAAATTTTCAGATATTGAACCTACAAGAGAAGTAGATGAGCAAGTTATCGCACAAATAATGTTTGATCCCTTAGTCTCAATGTACTATTCGACAATTGAATTGTTTTCAGAAATGGGTTTGAATGTAATAGTAGATACTGTAATCGAGAATGACAAGAGGTTTAATGAGTGTCTTGATATATTTTCCAATCAGCCTACATTATTTATAGGTGTAATATGCTCGAAAGAAGAACTCATAAGAAGAGAGCAAGCAAGAGGAGATAGAAATATTGGACTAGCAGCTTCACAGTTCAGCAAAGCATATAGCATTGATGAATATGACCTCGAAGTAGATACGGAAGAGATGAATCCAATAGAATGTGCCGAAAAGATATTAAGTTTTATTAAGTCGAATCAGAAATACTCGGTATTTAAGAATCTAGTTAAAAGAAATGTTAGTGTTTCCTAGATGGCGTATCCATGAAATGAATGGTTTTGCCCTTTTGATCCAGCTTCATTTTCTTCAAGGAAAAAAGGAAATATAAACAAATAAGCGAATAAAAGTATGGATTACGATGCTATCAAAGGAGTAGAAGCGAAAATGTCTAATCAACTTAGCTCTCTTACCGTATTAATGGTATCCGATTTAGCAAAGTCTCAAAACTTTTATCGCGATTCGCTTGGTTTTAATGTAACCGATTGGTGGGCAGAGCGCGGCGGCTTGCATGGCGTAGCACTCAAGCTATTTCAAGCGGCCGCCCCTTCGGATGTAAGGCCGAATCAGCGTCCAGCTGGCGGCGGTTATGCCGTGGATGTACAGGTTTATACAGAAACATGGGCACAATTGGATGCGCTGTACGAGGAGTTCCGCAGTAAAAATGTTATCATTTCCGTGGAACCAATCATTTATGCAGACGGAGGACCATGGAAAGAGTTCGTCATCGAGGATCCGGATGGCTACCACTTTGCATTTGGCGGAACAGATGGCAACCCAGGCAACTAAAATAGTAAAAAGGCTGCCGATCAATGGATTCGGCAGCCTTTTATTAAAATAAGCTAGACGTTAACAGGAGTAGCCTCTACCATCCAGTCAAATGGATCTGCAATTTTGCCCATTTGAATGCCCGTTAGCGTATCGTAAAGCTTCTTGGAGATTTCGCCTGTCTGGCCTCCATTGATGACGAGAACATCATCCTGCCAGTTCAGTTCTCCAATAGGAGAAATAACAGCAGCTGTACCTGTTCCGAAAGCTTCCTCTAATGCGCCGCTGCGCCCAGCCTCATACAGCTCTTCGATCGTAATCGGACGCTCGACAACTTCAATATTCCAATGACGGAGCATATGAATGATGGAATTGCGAGTCACCCCATCGAGAATACTGCCGTTTAGTGCAGGTGTATGAACAACACCGTTGATTTTGAAGAAGACGTTCATACTGCCGACTTCTTCAATATATTTGCGATGTACGCCATCGAGCCATAGCACCTGAGAATAACCTTTCTCTTTAGCAAGCTCCTGTGCTTTGAGACCAGCAGCGTAGTTGCCGGCCGTTTTCGCTTCGCCCACGCCGCCCTTTACGGATCGAACGTACTCGGATTCGACGAAGATTTTTACCGGGTTCACGCCTTCTGTGTAGTAAGCGCCTACCGGCGACATAATGATGATGAATTTATACTCTGTAGACGGTGCTACACCAAGCTGAGGTTGAGTCGCTATGACGAATGGACGAATATAAAGCGACGTGCTAGGTGCTGTTGGAATCCAGTCCTTATCAACTGAAATAAGCTGCTTTAAAGCTTCAATCGTTGAATCGATATCGAGCTCAGGAACGCTGAGACGCTCGTTAGAGCGATTCATTCGTTGTATGTTTTTTTGAGGTCTGAACAGCAATACGCGACCATCGTCGGTTTTATACGCTTTCAAGCCTTCAAAGATCGTTTGTCCATAATGAAACACTTTAGCTGCGGGGTCTAATACGATCGGTTGGTAAGGCAGAATACGCGGCTTGTGCCAGCCGTTGTCCGTCGAATAATCCATAATAAACATATGGTCCGTAAAATGATTGCCGAACCCAAGCTGGTCCACTTCTGGTTGTTGTTTCTTGTTTTTGGTTAACTCGATTTCCAATGATTGTAGCAAATGGCCCATCTCCCTTTATTGATCGTTAATTGAATGCTATCACTTCATGCGATATATTTAAAATATCTATTTTATTGAATGTCCATACCTTTAGGGTATGAACGGACGGAGTGATCGAATTGGACATGCGGCAGCTTAAATACTTCTTAACTATAGCACAAGAGGGACAGGTTACGCGCGCTGCAAAGCTGCTTAATATGGAACAGCCGCCTCTTAGCAGGCAATTGAAGCAAATGGAAGAGGAGCTTGGCGTCAAGCTGTTTGAGCGAAACGGCAAAGGGTTGATTTTGACCGATTCAGGAGAGCTGCTCAAGAAGAAGGCGGAGTCGCTGCTCTTGCAATTTGATGAATCCCTCAGAGAGGTAAAGGGGATGGAGGAGGGGGTTCGCGGCGTCCTGTCGATCGGGTCCGTTGTTTCCTGCATTTCCTTATTGCCCAAAAATATTGAGCTGTTCAGAGAAAAATATCCTCAAGTTACGTTTAAAATATCGGAGGGCGATCACTTCTATCTTGGTGAACAGCTGGAGAAGCGGGCCATTGATTTAGTTATCGCTCGGCTGCCGTTTGAGGCACAGAAGCATCCGCAGCAATACTCCATTATGCCGCTGCCATCAGATCCGTTTGTTGCCGTTATTCCAAGCTCATGGACGGAATATGC
>NZ_JBFTSN010000397.1:0-5888 GCF_056400045.1 Paenibacillus sp. 01L418 | reverse complement strand
AAATAAAAAACACGCAATAACCTAGGTACGATTTTTGTGCTTTTCATTTATAGGACATCATCGCTTGTGGTTGCAACGTCCACAGTCGCAATGAGAGACAAGATGAGAGAACGCGACGAAAAACGTGAAGAAACAATCTGCTTCCTCAACAACAACAAAGTCTATTAATTGCGTAATCTACATTCGTTAACTCATATAATATCATTAATAACTAAGTCCATTCTTTGGGCTCGTTTTATAAAAATTAATGTGAAAGGAGTACTCAAATGAAAAGTAGAAGGAAACTTAAAGTATGGGTCATGACAAATGAATTTCATCCAAATATTGTTGGGGGACTCGGTATTGTCGCAACCAATTTGACTAAAATGCTGAGCAAGCTCGATGTAGAAGTTATGGTGTTATGCTCCAGTGACTCTAAGCAACTTTCGTTTTCGAACCCTAACGGCAGACTGCGAATCGTTAGGATTCCCAAAAACTTACGTTACTTTAGTCATTACACTCGAGCGTTCAAAGCTAGTACCGTTCTGCGGGCTGCAGTAGCCATGGGCTTCGGCAAACCAGACCTCATTCATGTTCATAGTACGGATTTCGCCGCAGTTGCTTTGGCAGCAAGAAGCTTGTACCGTATTCCTATCATTTATACATGCCATTCAATGGCTTCAAAAGGAATCACTTCATCATCAGGAAAAAACCAAGCCAAACTGTTTCTCACCGCGAAACGGATCGTCGTTCCGAGCAGGTGGCAAGCAAATGAAATCAAACGGCTGAATCCACGTAAACAAGGCAGTATAACCGTCATTCCTAACGGTGTGAAAGCCAAGTCGAAGCAAACTAAAGGTTCTCCTACCAAATTGCTCTATGTCGGAAGACTTCTTCCTTCGAAAGGCATTAACCCCTTAATCAAAGCTGTTGCTTTGTTATACCACAATCACAAGAATGTTAGTTTAACAATCGTTGGAAGCGGCTCAGTGGCTTATCAAAATAGTCTACAAGCCCTCGCAAAGCGATATGGCATTGCTGAACGCATTCATTGGATTAAAAAGAAACCGAACGATGCGGTACAGCGGATGTACGCTACTTATGGGGCCGTTGTTGTTCCGAGCAAAAAAGAGTCGTTCTGCCTTGTCGCGCTCGAAGCGATGGCAAACGGCGTACCACTTGTATCGACATTATCTGGCGGGCTAAAGGAATTTGTGAACACACGGAATGCCCAAGTTATTCATTCCGTTGATAGCTCCACTATCGCCGATGCAATTGCAGCGCTGTGGAAAAATCCGGAGAAGAAAAAGCAGCGTCTGACCAACGCCCATTCGACTGCCGCTCGTTATAGATGGCCTTCAATCGCTCGCCGCTACAAATCACTATATATGAAACTGAGGAAGGTGAATTCGCCTTGAGTGAGCAACCGATTTCTAGAATCGCAGAACGATTTGGAATAAAGGCAAGCAGAATAAAGAAAATTCGGAAAGGAGTTTATCGGGTTGTAACACCTAGCGGGAAAATATTCAGCTTGAAACGAATGCCAAAGCAGCTTGCGCGTTTACAGTGGACCGACCGAGTACTGCGACGTGTCCAAAATAGCGGACCACTTCTTGCATGGCGCAATCCACAAATGCCAGAAGGACGAAGGCTTTATGTAATCTCGCAAAAAGGAGAGCCTTACGTACTTACACCATGGATCTCAGGGAGAGAGCCTTCTCCCCGTTCTTTAAGCGATATGCATGCATGCGGCGTCGCCTTAGCACAATTTCATTTGGCTGGACGTACCGGACTTAAAGGTAAAATCGCTCATAGCAGGATCGGATCATGGCACTCTACTCTTCGTTATCGGCAACGGAATCTACAAAAAAAGATTACCAAGGCGATTAGAAATGGTTTCAGTCCTCCGATTAACCGCTTTGTACAACAGCACCGCTCGGAAATTTTGCATTATTCGAGCCAAGCGGGAGCTCTGCTGCGAAGCAGCGGATATCGAGCTTATTGCCGTAGTCCACGCCAAAACGGAGTACTATCACACGGCGATGGAGGGCCCAGCAATTTTATTCTAAATAAAAAAGGAACATATCTTATCGACTTCGAAACGCTGCACGTCGATTTGCGCGCCTACGACCTGTTTCGAGTCATCTATAATTCGTGCAAAGATTACAATTGGAATTTCGCGATTGCTAAAGCTATTCTGACAGGTTACCGCAAGGTAGCGAAACTGAGTAAAACCGATTATGAACTTATTCAAGTCTGGTTACGGTTTCCGTACACTACGTACTTGGTGCTATCTCCTTTTGAGAGGTTTCCTTTAACTACAAGCTGGTTGCAATGGGCGCTTGCATCAGAAAGGAAAATCGGCTCGTTCCTGCAAAAACTCGACAATTATGCCGCGAAGCATAGCCAATAAATTTGCGGTAAAATCACTGGTTTGAATACTTCATTTACTCCGGTCTCGACTTTCTAAAAGAAGCTGTTCTTCCTTCGCAGGCAGTAATATTAATAGAGTAGACTCAACAAACGTGATTGCTTCTTTCCCACTCAGGGATTCAACTGCAGAAATATCGGATTCACTTAGATACTTCGTCATCATCAAGTTGGCCATTAAAACAACCATATTATTAATAAGTTTCTTCCACTTCAGTCTCGCCCTCAATAACAGCAAGGCATCTTTGGCATTAAAATTACACTAGCCTGCTGGAGAATCAAAAACGATTGATTTTACCATTTTTGAATTTTAGCACTTTAATTAAAAAAATAAACAACGAGATAGCTTATAAACGAAAATAGCGAGTAAACCAATAAGGTCTACTCGCTATTTTTTTCTAATTCATTATGATTTGCTAACTCTAATATATGTTTATGGATAAGTTCATTAACTTAAGCTTCTTCCCTCTTATTCATGAAGGTTATAACTAGCGACAACAAAAAAAATGAAAAAAAAAGACGTTGGAATAAAAATATCAAATACTCTATCATTTTATATAGTTTCTTTCTATGTCTAACGGCAGCTGTTACTTTTATATTTTTGCTCTTTACCTCAGCACATACTCGCCTTCTCCTCCACTGTCATGAGAGGAAGCCATTCCTTTATTTTCACTTGTTCCATTTATTCATCCACCTTACCCCTACACACCCTTACCCCTTCACTGCACCAATCGTAATCCCCTTGATAAGATACTTTTGGAAGAAGGGATACATCACCATAATCGGCAGAAAACCGATTACAGCAATCGCCATCTTCACCGTCGTACTCGGCAAGTTAGCTCCAGCCTCACCTAGCTGAGCACTGAACTTGCTCTCCGTCAGAAACTGGATGTCGGTTAGCATTCGATTCAATATGTTCTGTACGCTGAACAGCCGCGAATCGGTCACGTAAATCATCCCATTAAACCAATCGTTCCAATAAATGATCGTCTGAATCAAACCTACTGTAGCTACGATCGGCATCGATAGCGGCACAATTATTTTCCAGAATATTTTGAATTCTCCTGATCCGTCGATTTGCGCCGCCTCGATAAGTGCCGGGGGGATCGTCGTCATGAAGAATGTCCGCATTAGGAGCACATTAAAGCCATTCATGAGCAAGCCTGGTACGATCAAGGCCATAATGGTGTTTTTAATATCGAAGTATTGGACATAGACCAAGTAGGTTGGTGTAAGTCCGCCGTTGAATAGCAGCGTGAAAAATACAAAAAATGCAATTCCGTTACGTAAAGGAACTCCCTGTCTGGACATCGGGTAAGCAAGCATCGAGGTCATCAGCAGACTTGCTGCCGTGCCGAAGACTGTAATAAACACCGTGATCCCATAAGCACGGGCGAGCTGCTCCGAGTGATTCCAGAGATAGTTATAAGCGCCCAATCCCAATTGATCCGGAAAGAAAGTATATCCCTGTCGCAGAATTGAGCTCTCATCGGAGATCGATGAGATTACAAGCAGCAGGAACGGCAGCACGCAGGCCACCGCCAGGGCCATCATCGGAAGATGAAGCCATATTCCCTTGTTGATCGTTTTCATGCTTCTACACTCCAGTCCCACGCCTTAGAACAATGCGCTGTCCTTGTTGAATTTGCGCACCGCGTAATTCGATAACAGTACCAGTATAAAGCCGACTACGGACTGATATAGCCCCGCTGCCGAAGACATTCCAATATCGCCTAAATTCATAAGCGCCCTGTATACATAGGTATCGATAACCTGTGTCGTATCATTCAGTGCCCCAGAGCCGAGTGGAACTTGGTAAAATAGACCGAAATCAGAATAGAAAATTTTGCCTATAGCAAGCAAGGTCATCATGATGATAATCGGATACAATAATGGGAGAGTAATATAGCGAATTTGCTGCCATTTGGAAGCCCCGTCTAGTTTTGCTGCCTCATAATATTCCGGATCAATCCCGATGATCGCAGCCAGATAGATGACGCATAAGAAACCGGCGCCTTTCCATAAGCTGATAATCGTCAGAATGAATGGCCAATATTGCGATTCGCTATACCATGAAATACCCTCTATCCCCAGACTGGAAAGAATGGTTTTGTTAATAAATCCAGTCTCCATGCTGAGCAGGGAATAGGCCAAATAACTTACGATAACCATCGATATCAAATGGGGCAACAGTAATACACTCTGGTAAAACCGCGACATAAAGCGGCTGCGAATTTCATTCAGTGCGATTGCAATTCCCAGTGCAAAAGCAGTATTTAAGATGATGAAACAAAAATTGTACAATATCGTGTTGCGTGTAATGATATACGCATCCTGCGTTTTGAATAAATACTCAAAATTTTTCAGGCCAACCCAGTCACTACCGAGTAGCCCCTTCGCAAAATTGTAATCCTTGAAGGCGATCATTAACCCGAACATCGGCAAATAATTGTTGATGAGCAAGTAGACTAGCCCCGGTATCATCATGAGCAGCAGTACGTAGTACTTTCGCACACTGCTCTTCCGGCGGGGCCGATAGGTTTGTTCCATATTACTCCCCGCTTCCCTGGCTGATCGCAGATGAACCAATAATGCTAACTGGACCCAGCAAGCCAGAGGGCTCCTGCTGGACGAACTTGGAGAACCAGTCCTGCTGATTCTTCGCTAGTGTATTGGTCACCTCAATAGTCAATTCATTCTCTCCTTGCTTCCAATAGCGAGCGATATTCCATACATAAGGCGCACACAGCTTCACACCCACATCCTGACCATTAACCCACACCTGTGCAGTCTCATAAACCTGCCCTAGATCCAGCCATATCGGGTCAGTTATTTCACCAGTTAATTCACCAGTTACAACACACTCATACTTCATCGTGCCAGAAAATCTCGGCAACAGGTCGCGTGAGCTCATATTACGCAGCTCCTTCATGGTCCCCCAAGGTGTGAACGTTGGATATTCTTTGGCTGTAGCCAGGGAAATGCTCCACTGGAAAGGCTCAATCATACGTCTGGATAAAGCACGATCCGCACTGGCATACAGGCTCAAATCTGTCCCAAGTGGAGCACGCTGCCACTGGCCTATTGGTGCCGGTAGATTCCCCTCTTCTCCAACCGGTACACGAAGCAAAATTAGTGATTCATAAGCGCTCAGTCGCAAATCAAGCTGATAGTTTTCTCCTGCCCCTACGCGATCCACCTTGTTAGTGAATGCGTCATAACGAAGCCATACACCAGAGCCTGGGAGCGTAATGCTAGTCTCAATCGGCTGATCTGGATTCTCATTGAACAACATGAGAACTTCCAATTGATCATGACGGTATTGGTAGGCTCGTAGATAAGGCTGTTTGTACCTGATCACCAGCTCATTCATCCCTCGGTCGATAAGCGTCTCTGCCAGAAGCTTCAATGGGGTTATAGTAACCTGAGGGTAAGCCGCCAGCTTCTTCAGCACTTCCTCGCATGGTACAGATTAGATT